>JAUNUE010000177.1 GCA_030538335.1 Allobrachymonas sp.
TGCTACAGTTACTTCGTGAGCAGCCGCTTTAGTTTCGTTTGCTTCCTAAGACCCTCCATAAAAAAGCCCTGTGGCGAGTCGCCACAGGGCATAACTTGGAGGTACTTTCTTATTATCTGGTCTTGTTGTGCGTCAGACCGCTTCTTGAATGGTCAACCCACAATGCGGTTCCAGGCGGCACGGGCAGCGGCCTTGGCCTGCTCGTATTCGAGTCTGGATTTGGCCTTGATGGCCTCCCATTCCTGGCGCAGTTCCGTGTCGAGCGAATCAAAGTCGCGGTCGCGGTACTTCTGGCGGGCGGTATAACCCAGGCGATACGCGGGGCCGTAGTCGTCGTCGTAGGTGTAACCAGACTGGTACTCGGCCGGGTAGTCGGCAAAATGGCCGCGCCAGTAGTTGTCTTCCACCGTAGGGTCAAGCAATTCGCCTGCAGCGGCGCCCCAGGCACCACCACTGGCTGCGCCTACTGCCGCGCCCACGGCTGCGCCCACCGGGCCAGCGACAGAACCTGCAACTGCGCCAGCCAGTGCGCCTGCGGCTGCACCGCCGGTGGTGGTTGCGACTTTGGTTGCCACTTCGTCTGCCGTATCACGCTTGTTCATGGAAATCTCCTTGTGTTTTGAGCCGGTTGCAACGGCGATCCGCCTGCTGCACTGCAACGTGTGTTGCTGGTTCGCATTGTTCATGGTTGGGGAGCAGTGCTGCGTCAGACAGGCGCACAAGCGTCTGTAAGACTGGGGCTTACAAAATGCCTTTGCTCCAGGTAAGCACAGCGTGGGTATCAGCGTTGGCTCAAGGCATTGCCGATCAGCCGCGAGGTGATGTCGACAATTTCAATCATGCGCTGGTAGGGCATGCGCGTGGGGCCAATCACGCCGAGCGTACCCACCACCTGCCCGTTGACCGTATAAGGCGCGCTGACAACCGACAGGTCTTCCACCGGCATGGTCTGGTTTTCGCCGCCGATGTAAATGCGCACGCCCGTGGCGCTGCTGGATTCTTCGAGCAGACGCATCAGCAGGGTCTTTTGCTCAAACAGGTCAAAGGCGCGGCGCAACTGCGACATGTCTTGTGCGAAATCGCTCACGGCCAGCAGCTTGTGCTCGCCTGCAATGACCACATCGTGCTGCGCATCATGCACGGCCTCGGTGCTGGCCGCAATGGCCGCCTGCATGAGGGCGGCAATTTCGCTGCGCAGGTTTTCGACCTCGCCCTTCAGGCGCCGCCCCACCTCTTCAAGTGCCATGCCGCTGAAGTGGGTGTTGAGGTAGTTGCCTGCCTCCACCAACTGGCTGGGGGTGAAATCGCTTTCTGTGAACAGCACGCGGTTTTGCACATCACCTTCGGATGAGACGATGATGACGAGCACGCGCTTTTCCGACAGGCGCAAAAATTCGATATGGCGAAACACCGAGCCGCTGCGCGGACTCATCACCACGCCCACAAACTCCGACAGGCTCGACAGCATGTGCGCCGCATTGGCGATCACTTTTTGCGGCTGGTCGGGCGGCAGGGCCAGTGATGGCCCGGTTTCCACCAGACGCTCAGGCTCTGCGGTAATCAGCGTATCCACAAACAAACGGTAGCCGCGCGCTGTGGGCACACGCCCGGCCGAGGTGTGTGGGCTGGTGATCAACCCCAGCGCCTCCAGGTCGGCCATGACGTTGCGGATGGTGGCAGGCGACAGCTCCAGCCCCGCCACTTTTGACAAGGTGCGCGACCCCACCGGCTGGCCGTCGGCAATATAGCGATCAACCAGGGTCTTGAGCAGCAATTTGGCGCGGTCATCCAGCATGGTGAAACCATTTTAATGATCTAATGGACACACTATGCCAGCCCAAGCATTCCAGCACGTCGCCCTGATCGGAAAACACCTGCCCAAAAATGGCGCAGAGGGCGTCCCTGCAGCCCAAGCAGCAGCATTGCCGCCTGGCGTGGTGCGGCATGTGGCGCAGTGCATTGAGCAGGCCGGTTGCAAGGTCTCGCTCGAAACCGGTATTGCCCGTCACACCGGGCTGGATCAGGATTACCCGGTGCTGGGCCTGAAGGACATGGCCAAACACTGCGACGTAGCGGTGGTGGTGGGTGGCGACGGCACCATGCTCAACACCGCTCGCCAACTGGCTGGGCACCTGCCACTGATCGGCATCAACCAGGGGCGACTGGGCTTCATGACTGATATTGCGCTGGAGCAGGTCGGCAACGTTTTACCGCCCATGCTGCAGGGCAACTACAGCGAAGACGCACGCCACCTGCTGCATGCCACGGTACTGAGCAACGATGAGGTGGTGTTTGAATCGCTGGCGCTCAACGACGTAACCATCAACCGCGAAAGCACCTCGGGCATGATCGAGTTGCGCGTGGAAGTGGACGGCCATTTCGTCTACAACCAGCGCGCCGATGGCCTGATCGTCGCCACCTCCACCGGCTCCACCGCCTACGCCTTGTCAGCCGGTGGCGCCCTCATGCACCCGTCGGTGGCGGGGTGGATTCTGGTGCCGATTGCTCCACACACATTGTCAAACCGGCCGATCGTGATCAACGAAAAAAGCCGTATCAGTATCGAGGTGGTCAACCCGCGCGATGCCACTGCCAACTTCGACGCGCAGGCGCATTACGCCCCCCTGCGACAAGGCCAGCGCGTGGAGATCGGGCGCTCCAGACAGGCTGCACGCTTTCTGCACCCGCTGCACTGGAACTACTTCGACACCCTGCGCGAAAAACTGCACTGGAACAAAGGGAGCGCCTGACCGTGGCCCTGCAACGCATCATCCTGCGCGACTTTGTGCTGGTGCAAGCCCTCGATCTGGAGCTGCACGAAGGTTTCAACGTACTCACCGGCGAAACCGGCGCGGGCAAGTCGATTCTGCTCGAAGCGCTGCAACTGGTGATGGGTGCACGCGCCGAAGCACAGGTGGTGCGCGAGGGCTGCGACAAGGCCGACATCAGCGCCATTTTTGACAGCACCGAAGCTGCCGTCACACTGCTCGACGAATTTGGCGTGGAAGCCGCGCTCGATGGCGAGTTGCTGCTGCGCCGCACGATTGATGCCCAAGGGAAAAGCCGCGGCTGGATCAACGGCACACCCGCCACCGCCACCCAACTGCGCGCCTTGGGTGCCTTGCTGGTCGACATCCACGGCCAGCACGCCTGGCAAAGCCTGCTGCAACCCGCCAGCACGCGCCAGTTGCTGGATGCTTATGGCCGCATCGAAACCCAACCACTGGCAAACCTGTGGGAGCAATGGGCGCAGGCGCAACAACAGTTGCAGCAGGCGCAGCAGGCACAGGCCAGCAGCCAGGCCGAAAGCGAAAGGTTGCAATGGCAACTGGGCGAAATGGCACGCTTGCAGCCTGCGGCGGGCGAGTGGGAAGCCATCAACGAGGAACACCAGCGCCTCGCCCACGCCAAAGACCTGCTCGATGCAGCCGAAAGCAGCCTGGCGCATATCGAAGACGAACAACGCGGCGTGCTGCACAATCTGCACCAGGCGCACAGCAGCTTGCAGGCACAACGCCACATCGCGCCCGAATACGGCGAGTGGGCCGACCTGCTGGACGGCGTGCAGATCCAGATCAAGGAAATTGCGCGCAACCTGCACGGCAGCCTGTCTAAACCCGAACTCGACCCCGCGCGCCTCGCAACGCTCGAGCAGCGCCTGTCTGACTGGATGGCGCTGGCGCGGCGCTTTCAGCAGCAACCCGAAAACCTGCCTGCCGTTTGGGAAGACTGGAAGCAGCAATGGCAGGCGCTTGAACTGCAGCAAGACCTGGCCGCACTGGAAAAAGCACAACAGCAAGCAGCCAAAGCCTACCAGCAGGAAGCCGACAAGATCACGCAGTTGCGCCAGCAAGCCGCCGCCAGCCTTTCTGAAGCGGTAACCGCAGCCATGCAGGAACTGGGCATGCAGGGCGGCCATCTGCAAGTCACCATACAACCAGCCGCGCAGCCTGCCATACATGGTCAGGATCAGGTGGAACTGCTCGTGGCCGGTCACGCTGGCACCACAGCACGTCCCGTTGCCAAGGTCGCTTCGGGCGGCGAACTTTCGCGCATTGCATTGGCCATTGCTGTGACCAGCAGCCTGCTCGAACAAGCGCCCACACTGGTCTTTGACGAGGTGGACGCAGGCATAGGCGGCAGCGTGGCGCATACCGTCGGCCGCCTGATGCGCCAGTTGGGCGCGCATCGGCAGGTGCTGGCCGTCACCCATCTGGC
>JAUNUE010000178.1 GCA_030538335.1 Allobrachymonas sp.
TGAAGGTGCTGGAGGTAGACGTGCCGCGCAAGCGCATCAGCCTGACGATGAAGCTCGATGCCGCACCCGCACGCCGCGACGGCCCGCGCGAAAACCGCTTCGAGCACGCCGGGCGTGGTCAGCGAGGTGGCAGCGGCGGGCACAACAGCAGCCAGCAGGCTGATACCGCCATGGCGTCAGCGTTTGCCAAGCTCAAGGGTTTGCGCTGAAGTGAGGGTTGATGATCAGCATGCCGGATGGAGGCTTGCGCATGCAGCATCAAAAGATGACTTTTGATCAGATCATTTTGCCAAGGAACTGGGACAGGACATAGCCCAACCCGGCAGAACCCACGCGACTCAGCTCATACCCGGCAGATGAGCGCAGGTACCGCTGAGGGGCTTTCCATTTCCAAGGCTTGAGCAGCACCACAGCCGCACCTGCGACAGCGGCAATGGCCAGCAAGCGTGCAGGGCGTTTGCGCGCCTGATGCATGAGAAAGGGCCTCCCCACATCTGCCACCAGATGGACAGGGTGGCTGCGCCAGCGGCGGCGTGCTACGGCGCCCACGATGTTGCCCAGTTGCAGGAGGTGGTCTTTGGCACTGGTTTCTTCGCTGGCAAAAAAACGTGATTTCTGCGCAGGTTTTTTGGAGGTTGGCAATAAAGAACGGGTGTTGCGTGCCGATGCGCGGCTGTCTTCTTTTTTGCTGCTTGCACGGCGCGCAGAGGTTTTTTCAGGTACAGGATGCAGAGCCTGATCCAGCGCACGTCGCGAAGCGGCCAGCTTTTCCAGTGGAGAAGAGAAGTTGCCAGAATTTTCAGGCTGGGTGTCCATGGTTATTCCCCTTGGTTTGCGGCAGGCGAGGGCACGCGGGAAAGATTGTTTCCCGGCGCTTCGGGGGCGGGGCTGCCATTTCCGGTAAACATGGCCATATCTGCTGCAAACTGTTCACGCATCAAGGCAAAAGGCGCATGATCCACTTTGCGCAAAGCCAGCCCCAAGGCAATCAATGCCATTGCCAGCGGCACCAGCGGCACCAGCACCAAGGCCCAATGGAACTGGTTCTGCAATACACCGACCATGACGGCTACACCCGCCAACACCAGGGTGATCAACACGCACACACCGCAGACCAAACCGGCCACGAGCTTGACTGCCCATTGGCGGGCGCCGGCCTGCATTTCGTGGCGAAAAGCATCGGCGTAGTTGGCAAAGTGTTGCGCCAGCAGGGTCGGTCGCAGCAAAAGTATTTTTATCAGTGAATAGAGCATCAAGGTCTCTGCGGATGGGGTGGGCAACGACAAAAAGCATGGGTATGGCTTTTGCGTCTGCAGCAAGACTTCAGCGAAGCGCAGCCGGACGGCCTTCGTGGACAAGCCGTTGTCAATGAATTTCAGGCTTGCGGCCTGAGCAGCAGCTCTTCAAAAAGCCTGTGCAGCATTGGCTGCAGAATAAAACAAAACGGGGCCATAAGCCCCGTTTGTCAGTCGCTGGATCAGCGGCGACCCCGGTCATTCAGCATCATGACCAAGGCAGCGGCGGCAGCGCCAATACCTGCAGCGATGGCAACCGATTTGAGCGGCTGCTCTTCCACATAATGCGCTGTAGCATCGCCTGCACGCTGGATTTCACGCTTGGCGCGGTCCTGCATGTCAACGGCCGTGTCCAGACCCTTGCGCGCGTACAGGTTGGCGCGCTCTGTCAGGGCATCAAGCGCTTCGATGGCGCGCTCTTTGGCCTGGGTCATGGTGTCGCTGGCAGCGTCAAAAGCCTCGCTGGCCGAACGCTTGGCCCGGTCAGCAGCCTTTTGGCCCATTTCGGCTGCGTCTTCAATCATCTTTTCTGCATTGTCTTTGTTGATGCTCATGGTCTGCTTCCTTGGTAAAGTGGTTGATATATATGCACAGCGGCATTTGTCATTATGGGGATTCCCCGTAAAACTTCAAGGCTTCTTTTGTATCGTGATGAAAAAATGCCCGCTCAACTATTTCTGTCGCGGGTAGGCCAATGCATCGGGTAAATTCGCGTATTGACCCAAGCCACAGATGGATGGAATGAGCGCCACCGCCCCCTCGCTAGACGACCACACGCCCATGATGCAGCAATTTCTGCAGATCAAGGCGCAGCACCCGCATACCCTGCTGTTCTACCGCATGGGCGATTTTTACGAGCTGTTTTACGACGATGCCACGCACGCCGCGCGCCTGCTCGGCATTACGCTCACCCAGCGCGGGCAGTCGGCAGGCAAGCCGGTGCTGATGGCGGGTGTGCCGGTGCATGCGGTTGACAACTACCTCGCCAAGCTGGTGCAGGCGGGCGAATCAGTCGCCATTGCCGAGCAGGTAGGTGAAGTTGGTGCAGGCAAAGGACCGGTGGAACGCAAGGTGGTGCGCGTGGTCAGCCCCGGCACGCTGACTGAATCGGAACTGCTGGGCGACAAGCGCGAGGCGCTGCTGTTGGCGCTGCACCTGCCCGCCCGCAGCAAAGGGCAGGGCGTTGCCGGTCTGGCGTGGATGAGCCTGACGCAAGGGCATGTCTTGCTGGCAGAGTGTTCGCTGGCCGAAGTGCCTGCGTGGATCAGCCGCATCCAGCCTGCGGAATTGATTTACAGCGCCGACCTGCCGCCCGCCCAGCGCAGTCAGTTAACGCAATGGCAAGAACAGGCCGCGCTGCAATCATTTGCCTTGACTGAACGCCCCGGCTTTGGTTTTGACAGCGGCCTGGGGCTGCGCAAGCTGACCGAGCATCTCGGTACGGCCAATCTGCAGGCCTGGCAGGCCGATGATCTGGCACACGCGCAAGCAGCAGCCTCTGCTTTGCTGGCCTATGCCGAACACACCCAGGGTTGTGGCCTCACGCATCTGCGCAGCCTGCAGGTGCAAACCGCCGAAACCCTGATCGATTTGCCGCTGACCACGCAACGCAACCTGGAGCTGACGCAAACCCTGCGCGGCGAGGCCAGCCCCACCGTTTTCAGCCTGCTTGACACCTGCCAGAGCGGCATGGGCAGCCGCATGCTGCGCCATTGGCTGCTGCATCCGCAGCGGCAGCGGCAGCAGGCCACCGCACGTTTACAAGCCATTGGCCTCTTGCGCGAAAGCGGGTTGGACACCCTGCGACAGTCCCTGCACGGCATCAGCGATGTGGAGCGCATCAGCGCCCGGCTGGCCTTGCGCCAAAGCAAGCCGCGTGAATTGGCGGGTTTGCTGCGCACGCTGGGGCAAGCCGAACAATTGCGCGGCCTGCTGCAAACCGTGTTGCCCGCGCAGCCGCAACAGGCAGAGGTGGAACCCTTGTTGCAGCGCATGGCGCGTGACCTGCAAACCCCACCGGAAGCCTTGCGCCTGCTGCAAACCACCTTGTTGCCCGAGCCTGCGGTGAATCTGCGCGATGGCGGCGTGATTGCCGATGGTGTGGACGAAACGCTCGATGAGTTGCGGCAGATCCAGACGGGAGGCGATGATTTTCTGCTGGCGATGGAAGCCCGTGAGCGTGAGCGTACCGGCATTGCCAACCTGCGCGTGCAGTTCAACCGCGTGCACGGCTACCACATTGAAGTCACCGCCGGGCAACTCGACAAGGTGCCGCAAGACTACCAGCGCCGCCAGACGCTGAAAAATGCCGAGCGCTTCATCACGCCTGAACTCAAGGCATTTGAAGACAAAGCGTTGTCATCGCAAGAACGTGCCTTGGCGCGTGAAAAATACCTCTACGAGCAGTTGCTCGAAGACCTGCAGGCGCAAGTGCCCCCATTGCAGCAACTGGCCGACGCGCTGGCTACGCTCGATGCCCTGTGCGCACTGGCCGAACGCAGCCTCACGCTCGACTGGTGCGCGCCCACGTTCGCCAAAGAAGCCTGCATCGACATACGCGCAGGCCGCCACCCAGTGGTGCAGGCACGGTTGATGGAAACCACGGGCAGCGCCTTTATTGCCAACGACACGCAACTGCACCTGAAGCAGCGCATGCAGGTCATCACCGGGCCGAATATGGGCGGCAAAAGCACCTATATGCGCCAAGTCGCTTTGATCGTGTTGCTCGCCAGCATGGGCAGCTATGTGCCTGCAGACAGCGCACGCATCGGCCCCATCGATGCCATCCTCACGCGCATTGGCGCGGCCGATGACCTGGCCAATGCGCAATCGACCTTCATGCTGGAGATGACCGAGGCTGCGCAGATCCTGCACCGCGCCACACCGCACAGCCTGGTGCTGATGG
>JAUNUE010000179.1 GCA_030538335.1 Allobrachymonas sp.
TCTACCGTAAAAATGCCTTGCCCACCCCCCACCAGCGCGCTTTGCTCCAGCATGTCGAGCGGCTGGTCCACATGGCACAGGGCACGCAACAGCATGGGCAGGTTCACACCAGTGACTTCGCGCACCTGAATGCCGCATGCATCGCAATGCCGGTTCATGCGCTGGGTGACATTGCTGGGCGTGGCGCCGAACACATCGGTCAGCACGAGCAGGTTCGATGCGGCTTTTTCAGCGATGGCGCGCGCGGCGGCAAAAGTCTGTTCACAAGGCTCATCCGCAGGCACATCCAGCGCCAGCACACGTTCGGCTGCATCCGGAAAAATGTGCAGTGCGCAATCGCGCAGGGCACTGGCCAGCGGCGCATGGGCGATGATGAAAATCTTGTTGGTCATGGTCACAAACGCAGGCGGTGCGGCGTGCCAGCACCCCTCTTGCATGCGGTTGTGTAGTATGCCCCACCTGCACATACCACAGCAACGTGGCATGATAAGCGGCGCAAGCCAGCCGACAAAAAAATGCGCCCTCAGACTTCCTAGGGATTACCCTGTTGCGCCCATGAACAGCCCTGTTTTTTTCACCTCGCCCCTGCGTTTTCTTTGCCGCATGCTGGCAGTGGGACTGCTGGCCGTAGCACTGGCAGGCTGCCAGCCACAACCCGTATCAGCGCCTGCTTCGCGTTTTGTGCTGCTCGACGGCCACACCAAAACCGAGAACGACCTGCGCGGCTACGTCACGCTGGTCAACTTCTGGGCCACCAGTTGCACCACCTGCGTGGCCGAAATGCCCCTGCTTGTGCAAACCTACCAGCAATACCAGGCGCGCGGCTACCGCACGCTGGCCGTGGCGATGCAGTACGACCCCGTGCCTTATGTAGTGAACTTCGCCCAGACGCGCCAACTGCCGTTTGAAGTCGCCATTGACAACACCGGCCAACTGGCCAAAGACTGGGGGCCGGTACGCGCCACGCCCACTTCGTTTCTGGTCAACAAGCGCGGGCAGATCGTGCAAAGCTACGTTGGCCCGCCCGATGCGCAGGCGCTGCAGCAAGCCATAGAAAAGCTGCTGGCCGAGCAGCCGTAAAATCATTAAGTATTCAGCCTGAAATCACCATTTTTTGCGTTCCATGTCCACACCCGACGAAGCCCCTACCCCCGACCAGCCCGCGTCGCAGCGCCGCCCTGAATTGCGCCAGTCCGCGCTTGATTACCACGAGTTTCCGCGCCCCGGCAAGATCAGCGTCGAAGCCTCCAAACAACTGGTCAACCAGCACGACCTGGCGCTGGCCTATTCGCCCGGCGTGGCCGCGCCGTGCGAAGAGATCGTGGCCGACCCGGCTGCGGCCTTTCGCTACACCTCGCGCGGCAATCTGGTGGGCGTGGTCACCAACGGCACCGCTGTGCTGGGCTTGGGCGACATTGGCCCCCTTGCCAGCAAGCCCGTGATGGAAGGCAAGGGGGTGCTGTTCAAGAAATTTGCAGGCATCGACGTATTCGACATCGAAGTCAACGAAAAAGACCCCGACAAGTTGGTAGACATCATCGCCGCGCTCGAACCCACTTTTGGCGGCATCAACCTCGAAGACATCAAGGCGCCCGATTGCTTCATCGTCGAGCGCAAGCTGCGCGAGCGGCTCAAAATCCCGGTCTTTCACGACGACCAGCACGGCACCGCCATTGTGGTGGGTGCGGCCCTGCTTAACGGCCTGAAGGTTGCTGGCAAAAAAATCGAAGATATCAAGCTGGTGACCAGTGGTGCGGGTGCCGCCGCGCTGGCCTGCATCGGGCTGCTGGTCAAGATGGGCGTGCCCCGGCAGAACATCTGGGTTACCGACATCAAGGGCGTGGTGTTCGAGGGCCGCACCGAACTGATGGACCCCGACAAGGCCCAGTACGCCCAGGCCACCGACAAGCGCACGCTGGGTGAAGTGATCGAGGGCGCCGACGTCTTCCTTGGCCTGTCGGCAGGCGGCGTGCTCAAGCCCGAGATGGTGGCGCGCATGGCTGCCAAGCCGCTGATTTTCGCGCTGGCCAACCCCACACCCGAAATCACGCCGGAAGAAGTGGAAAAGGTGCGCGGCGACGCCATCATGGCCACGGGCCGCACCGACTACCCGAACCAGGTCAACAACGTGCTGTGCTTTCCGTACATCTTCCGGGGCGCGCTCGATTGCGGCGCCACCAGCATCACCAGTGCGATGGAAATTGCCGCCGTACACGCCATTGCCGAGCTGGCACAGGCCGAGCAAAACGAGGTGGTGGCAGCCGCCTATGCGGGGCACGCCCTGGCCTTCGGCCCGCAATACCTCATCCCCAAACCGTTTGATCCGCGCCTGATGCTGATGATTGCGCCAGCCGTAGCGCAAGCGGCGATGGACGATGGCGTGGCCGCACGCCCCATCACCGACATGAACGCCTACAAGGAAAAACTGCAGGCTTTCATGTATGCCTCGGGCTCCATCATGCGGCCAATCTTTCTGGCCGCGCGGCAGGCTGCGCACAAGCGCGTGGTGTTTTCCGAAGGCGAAGAAGAGCGCATCTTGCGCGCCGTGCAGATCGTGGTGGACGAAAACCTGGCCCGCCCCATCCTCGTGGGCCGCCCCGCCATCATTGCCGCACGCGCCGAAAAATTCGGCCTGCGCCTGAAAGAGGGCGAGCACTACGACGTGGTCAACGTCGAACACGACGAGCGCTACCAGGATTTCTGGCAAAGCTATCACCGCATGACCGAACGCAAAGGCATGACCGTGCCCATGGCCAAGATCGAAATGCGCCGCCGCCTGGTGCTGATCGGTGCCATGATGGTGCACAAAGGCCTGGCCGACGGCCTGATCTGCGGCACCTGGGGCAAAACCAGCATGCACCTGCACTACATCGACCAGGTGATTGGCAAGCGCCCCGGCGCCAACACCTACGCCGCCATGAACGGCCTGCTGCTGCCCGACCACCAGGTCTTCATCGTCGACACGCACATCAACTACGACCCTACGGCCGAGCAGATTGCCGAATACACCGTAATGGCTGCGCAAGAGATTCAACGCTTCGGCATCACGCCCAAAGCTGCACTGCTGAGCCACTCCAACTTCGGCTCATCCGACCAGCCCACCGCCGAAAAAATGCGCCGCGCCCTGCGCATATTGCAAGAAACCGCGCCCTGGCTGGAGGTGGACGGCGAAATGCACGGCGACGTCGCGCTAGATGCCGCACAGCGCCACGACCTCATGCCCAACAGCACGCTTACCGGCAGCGCCAACCTGCTCGTCATGCCGAATATGGATGCCGCCAACATCGCCTACAACCTGCTCAAAACCGCAGCCGGCAACAACGTGGCCATTGGCCCGATTCTGCTCGGCGCCGCCAAGCCCGTACACATCCTCACCGCCAGCGCCACCGTTCGCCGCATTGTGAATATGGCGGCCGTGACTGTGGCGGATGCGAATGTGGGGAGGGATTGAGGCGGCTAAAACAACCGGACGCAGAGGACGCAGAAATTACGCAGAAGGCGCAAAAAACAGCATGTTCCCCTGCTGACCTTCTCATGCACCGGAATTGCTTCGCGGTTCCGGTCTGCGAAATCCCGGAATCTTTCATTGCGTAGGGTGGGTGCTTGCACCCACGCGGCATCTCCCCCGCGCGCGCAAAAAGTTGGCTGAAAGCCCCGGTGGGTGCAAGCACCCACCCTACTCACTGCAACCAAGGTATTTGATGCTCCATCAACACACACTGAAATTTATTTCAGGGATTCTGGCAGTGGTGCTTTTTATGGGCCTGTACATGCTCCTCATGGATAGAGGCGGTTTTGGTGCCGTCAAAAGGTCCATCCATGAAGATCGGGCCATTGCGGCCTCATGTCAAAAAATTTCTTTTATCTGGCCCACCAATATCAGAATCTACAATGACCCAAAAGACAACATCCCCAAATACTTCTGGAATGCCAGAGTCTTTTGCCCAGAAGCCACTCTCAGCATCAATTACTCTTCCTACAAAGATGCAAGTGGAAAATTCATTGTCGAAAAGAACAATCCTTCATAGCTGAACGCAGGTTCAACTAAACGACGTAAGCTGGAACCGCGAAGCGATCCCGGCGCATGGCAGCCGCGGTAGGGTGGGTGCTTGCACCCACCGGGGCTTTCAGCCAACTTTTTGCGCGTTGTGAGGAAACCGCGTGGGTGCAAGCACCCACGCTACTCA
>JAUNUE010000180.1 GCA_030538335.1 Allobrachymonas sp.
ACTGTACGTCGGCAATCTGCCGTATTCCGTGCGCGACAACGACCTGCAACAGCACTTCGCGCAATTTGGCAATGTCAGCAGTGCCAAGGTAATGATGGAGCGCGAATCCGGCCGTTCCAAAGGCTTTGGATTTGTGGAAATGGCCAGCGACGCTGAAGCGCAGGCTGCAATTGCCGGCACCAACGGCAAAGACCTGGGCGGCCGTGCCCTGGTTGTGAACGAAGCCCGTCCGCTTGAACCCCGTCCCCCCCGCAGCGGTGGCGGCGGTGGTTATGGCGCAGGCCGTCGCGAAGGCGGCGGTGGTGGCTACGGCGGTGGTGCAGGTGGTGGCGACGGTTTCCGCAGCCCCTACGGCAACGGCGGTGGCCGTCGCGACGGTTCTACCCGTCGCCATCAGGACGATGTAGACAGCTATTGATCTGCTCTTTTCCTGCATAAGCAAAAGCCCGGTTCTGCCGGGCTTTTTCGTGGGCGCTCAAGTCGCCAGCTTGTGCAGCAAATCGTCGTGCAACTGCTGGCGCGCTTCGCTCTGCGCCAACGATTCGGCGCTGAGCAAAAAACTGTCTTCCACGCGCTCGCCCATGGTCGAGACCTTGGCCAGTTCGAGGTTGATGCCATGATCGGCCAGCACGCGCGCAATGGCATAGAGCAGGCCGGGCCGGTCGCTGGCGTGTACGGTCAGCAGCCAGCGTTTCAGGTCGGCATCGGCCTGCAGATGCACCTTGGGGGGCAAAGGGAAGCTGCGTGCCCGCCGAGACAACCGTGCCGCGCGCAGCCGGGGCAGCGCCTGCCCGGCTTGCAAGGCGGGTGGCAAACTGGCGGTAAGGGTGTCGATGAAACCGGCATGGTGGCCGGGCAACCGGGGGTGGGTAATGTGGAAGGTATCAAGCGCATAGCCATCGTTGCTGGTGTGGATGCGCGCCTCCAGAATGCTGAAACCTGCCTGTGCAAAAAAACCGCACAGCCGGGCAAACAGCGCAGGCTGGTCGGGCGTGTAGACCAGCACCTCCAATCCTTCGCCTTGTGGGGCCGGGCGGGCGCGCACGACGGTTTTGCCTTGGCCCGCATGGGGAGCAATTTCCTGTGTATGCCAGGCAATGGCCTGTGCATCGTGGCGCAGGAAATAACCCGCATCCAGTGTTTGCCACAGGCGCAGATGGCCGCGTGGCGCAGGCCCACGGCGTGCCATTTCAATGAGTGCACCGCTGCTGCGTGCCTGCACCAGCGCGGCAGGATCGGGCAGTTGTCCGCCCAGGGCGTCAAGCGTGCGGCGGTACAGTTCTTCAAGCAGATGGCTTTTCCAGGCGCTCCACAGTTTGGGGCTGGTGCCGCGGATGTCGGCCACGGTCAGCAGGTACAGGGCGGTGAGTTGCTGCTCGTTGCCGACCCGATCGGCAAACCGGGCAATCACCGCGGGATCGCCCAAGTCCTGTTTTTGCGCCACCTGGCTCAGGCTCAGGTGCTCACGCACCAGAAAAGCCAGCAAACTGGATATCTCTCGGCCAAGCCGGTGCTGGCGTGCAAAGCGCCGCACCGCACGCTCGCCCAGCAGCGAATGGTCGCCATTTCTGCCCTTGGCAATATCGTGGAAGAGTGCGGCCACCACCAGCAAGCAGGGCTGCTCCCAGCCAGCCGCCAGCCGCGCACACAGCGGGTGCTCGTGGGCATGTTCGGGGTCAAAAAACTGCAGCACCTGCCGGACCACGCGCAGGATGTGCTGGTCGACCGTATAGACATGAAACAGGTCATGCTGCATCTGGCCGACGATGCGGCCAAAGGTCGGCAGGTAGCGGCCCAGTACCGAAGTCTGGTTCATCAGCTCCAGCGTATCGGCCAGCCGCTGCGGCGTTTGCAGGATTTGCAGGAACTGCTGCTGGTGCTGCGCATCACTGCGCCACGTCGCATCCATGAAAGGGCGTGCGTGGTACAGCGCACGCAGGGTATTGGCGGCCAGGCCGTGCACATCCTGCCTTTGCTGAAAGCAGGCAAAGGTTTCGAGGATGGCGTGCGGGTGCTGCTGGTACAGGCCTTTATGCTGAATAGCCAGCAAGCCATTGCGGACATGGAAGTGTTCATCGGATGAAAGGCCTGGCAGATTCTCAGATTGCGTTTTTGGCTTGCCATGGGTGCCGGGGCTGGCCTGCAGCCGTTCAGCCAGGGTGAGCAGGGCGATCTGGCTCAACTGCGTCATGGCCTTGGCGGAGGCGTAATAGCGCCGCATCAGGTTTTCGCCGGGGCGCAGGGGCGTGTTTTTCGGGCTTTCCAGCCCCAGACGCTGTGCAACTTGGGTTTGCAGGTCAAACAGCAGGCGGTTTTCATCACGGCCCGCACACAGGTGCAGATGCAGGCGCACCAGATTCAAAAAGGCATGGTGGCGGCGCATGTCGCGCCGCTCGGTGGCGGTGAGCAAGCCGTGGTCTTGCAGGGCCTGCCATGTGCTGCCGTATCCCGCTGCGCGGGCGACCCAGGCCACGGTGTGCAGGTCGCGCAGGCCACCTGGAGACTCCTTGCAGTTGGGTTCGAGCGCATAGGGCGTATCGTCAAAACGCGCATGGCGCTCCTGCATTTCGTTCAGCTTGGCCTGGTAAAACGCCAGCGGTTGCAGGGCAGCGTCGAACTTGTGCCCCAGCGTGGCATACAGTCTGGCGTTGCCGGTCAACAGCCGCCGTTCCAGCACTGCGGTTTGCACCGTGATGTCGTCATTCGCCGCCTGCAGGCATTGCTTCACGCTGCGCACGCTGGGGGCAAGGGCCATGCCCACATCCCAGCAGGCGCGCAAAAACGCCGCGATTTGTGTTTCGTGTGCGGCATGGCCCGGTGGCGTCAGCACCAGCACATCGATATCGGAATGCGGCTGCAGTTCACGCCGCCCATAGCCGCCTACCGCCAGCAGCGCCAGCGGTGTTTGGTGCAGCGCATGCGCTTGCCACAAGGCCAGCAGCAGATCGTCAGCGATCTGCGCCAGTGCTTCCAGGGTTTTTCCGATAGCCCCTTGCGCCTGTTGCGTCGAATATGTTTCTACTTGGGCAAACACCGCCTGCCGTGCGCTGGTGTAGCGCTGGCGCAGCTCGTCGAGGTGGGCAGGCGCAATCAGTGACGACACATGGTTCAGACAAACGCAGGCGGGGGCGGTGTGCCTTCCGATACGGTCAGCACCTCGTAGCCGGTGGGGGTGACCAGCACGGTGTGCTCCCACTGGGCCGAGAGCGAACGGTCTTTGGTCACAATGGCCCAGCCGTCGTTCGACTCCTTGATGTCGCGCCGCCCGGCGTTGACCATCGGCTCAATGGTGAAGATCATGCCGGGTTGCAACACGTCGAGCGTGCCGGGTTTGCCATAGTGCAGCACTTGCGGTTCTTCGTGAAAGCCCCGGCCAATGCCGTGGCCGCAGAATTCGCGCACCACGCTGTAGCCGCTATTTTCTACATACTGCTGCACGGCGTGGCCGATATCGCCTAGCGTGGCGCCGGGTTTGACCTGCACAATGCCTTTCCACATCGCGTCAAACGTGATGGAGCAGAGCCGCCGCGCCGCAATGCTGGCAGCGGCTTCACCGCCCACCATAAACATGCGACTGCTGTCGCCGTGCCAGCCATCCTTGATTACGGTGATGTCAATATTGAGGATGTCGCCTTTTTTCAGCGGCTTGTCGTTGGGAATGCCGTGGCAAACTTGGTGGTTGATCGAAGTGCAGATCGACTTGGGATACGGCTTGTGGCCCTGCGGCGCATAGTTCAGCGGTGCAGGAATGGTGCCCTGCACCTCCAGCATGTAGTTGTGGCACAGCCTGTCCAGCTCGTTGGTCGTTACACCGGGTTGCACATGGGGGGTGATGTAGTCGAGAACTTCGGCGGCCAATTTGCAGGCCGTGCGCATGGCGGCAATGCCCGCCTCGTCTTTGATGATGATGCTCATGGGGTGAATTATCTCCGCAATGCGGGAGCGGGATCGGGGTCAGGACGCAGAGGACGCAAAGGGAACGCAGAAGTCACAGAAAAATTCCATGCAAATGTTTTTTCTTTGGCTCCTGCTTTGGTGGTTGATGCGCTTTGCGATCTCTGCGTCATGCCTTATAAAGCAAAGAACATGTCCATAAAATACAGTGTATTCAAGCCATTTTCATGCCACAAATACCGTATTCACGGGATCTGATTCTTTTTAAAAATTTTTGCGTCCTCTGCGTAA
>JAUNUE010000181.1 GCA_030538335.1 Allobrachymonas sp.
AGGCTTCGCTTGTCCGGCAACCGCTCGATCTGGATGCGCTGGTGCAGCCCAAAATCGACCTGGGTGCGGCGGCTTTGCTCACGACGGCGATCAACCCCATCATTGGTATTGGCAGCTATTTTGCCCAGTTGGTATTGAGCAAATCGCTGAGCGAAATGGCGACGCAGGTTTACCAGGTCAGCGGACCCATGCATCAACCCGAGGTGGAAAAACTGCAGGGGCAAACGGCGCGCATCACCGCCCAGCGGGTATTGCAACACCATGGTCAGCCGTTGGATTACAACTTCATGTGGGACTGGTACCCGGTGACGGGCCGCCGAACCAACAGGGAGGCTGCCACCCCCGAGGTTGTGGCCACGCCATCCAGTGGCCTGGCGTCAGCAGCACAGCCAGCGGCATCCTCTACAATGCCCTGACCAAACGCCAGATTCCGGCAAGGGTTGTTCACGCCGGGCTGCCCCGTATCCTTTTGCCTACTGTTCATGACTGCATCGCTTGCCCCCATTTCGCTGGACCAGGTGGCCGACCAACTGGAACACCTGCTTGTACGCTATGAGGAACTGCAAAAAGCCTCGGTACTGATGCAGGAACAATTGCTGGAGGCCACGCAAGAGCGCGACTCGCTGCGTTCGCGGCTGGCTGCAGCCCGTGCGCGGGTCGATGCCCTGCTGCAGCGCCTGCCGGAGGCCAGCCAGGACGAAGCACCTACGGCGCACGCTGCACAAACGCCCATTGATGGAGAGGCATGATGAAACAGATCGAAGCCCACATCATGGGGCAGACCTATATGCTGGCCTGCCCACCCGGATCGGAGCAGACCATGGAACAGGCCGTGCAGCGCGTCGATGCGGCCATGTGCAAGATCCGCGACGCAGGCAAAATCCGCGCCCGCGACCGCATTGCCGTGCTGGCTGCGCTCAACCTCGCGTTTGACGTGATCGCACAAGAAAGCGCACCGCGTGCTGCGCCTGCAACCCCGGCAGCAGATACCAACGGCACCAGCACCAACGAAGGCCTGGTGCACCCGCGCGTGCAGGCACTGTTGCAGCGCATGCAGGAGCTGCTGGCTGAAGACGGCAAACTGCTTTAAAAGCCGCCGCAAAAATTGCGATACACGATTGATGGGTGTGTAGGTTTGAACCGCCGCAGGCGATTCAAACGCATGTTGAGTTTCTTTTGCCGCATGCGGCAGAATCTCCTTCTGAGGTTCTGCCCTACATGGCTACGGAAGCCCCCCTATGCTCACGCCTATACAGGTTTCATTTTTATGACTTGCGCGGGCTTTGCCCTGAAGGTCGGATTCAAGGCATCTGCTGCGACCATGTGTTCTGATTGGTCGTGTGTATCCAGTGCACGCTGAGACGCCCATTTTTCCACCAATACAAACTTGTTTTCATCTGATGCATCAGAAAACAACTCGTATTGAAGGCAGCCTGCTTCAGCCAGAACCAGGGGTTTGAGCTTTTTGTAGGCCTCCAGTTGTATATTGCGCTTGCCCGGCATCACTTCTATCAGTATGAGCAAGTTGATTTCGTCCATCACTGTTTCCTTTCAAAATGAATGTTCGGATTAGAGTTGCGCGCGATTCCAGTTTGCACGGATTTAACCCAGAGAGTCAAACCATGCATTTTTGTATGCCTCTTGCTCAGCAATGGTTGATGGCAAAACATCTGGCCCAGAATCAAAGATATGCACCAGGTCTTTGGATAAGGCCTGTCGCCCCATAGTCATGCGATATGCCTTGATGCCTTCTCCCATGCTGCGGGACATGGGAGAAGGCCAGACATTGCGGCTGGCACCATAGATGCCAAGCAAAAGACCGCTGGCCTCAAGTTGCTTTCGAGCCTCAATCATGGCATCGAAGTAGTCATCGCCACGCCCGAAAAACCTTGCTCCGTCAAGCGTCACCTCTATCTCATATCGTTCTGCATCAATCTCGACAAAACAGAGAGTACCCTCCATTTTTACTTCGCCTTTATAAATGGGAACGGTTTTGGTGTGCAGCATGAAAGACTAAGGAAAAAGATCCTGTAACGCTGGATAAGCGTCAAGGCGCTTTCGACGCCGCAGGCTGCGGCGGCTGCGCTTTTTCTTGCAGGCGCAACTGCCGGTCAATGCCTGTCAGCACGCGTTCCTGGCGGGCGAGTTCGTTTTCCTGCAGACGCAGCACACGGTCTTGTGCACGGTAGGCGTCGATGCTTTTGTTCAGGCAGGCGTTGACGAAAAAGCGCTGGTAGCAATCCTGTTTTTGCGCGGACAGGGTTTGCTGCAAGGTCTGGCGTTTGGTGTCGATCTGGTCACGCCACTGGTTGATCTGTTCCTGCGTCATCTGCTGGCCGAGGAAAGGCACTTCTTCCTTGGTGGGGGTGTTGTTGGGCAGCGGAGGGGCGGAACATGCGGCCAGCGTCATACCGCAAATGGCGCTGGCAATGCCTAGCCGGGCCAGGTGCATGGCGCGCTGTGGTTCGTGCACAGAATAATCAGGTGATCGAAATATCAACATCGCGGCGCTCCAGGGTCTGGTATTCGGCGGATTGCATTTCCTGCAGGCGTGAGACGGTGCGCACAAATTCGTGCGCCAGCAGGCCTTCGGTATAGAGTTGCTCGGGCGGTGTGGCTGCCGAGACCACGAGTTTGACGTGCCGGTCGTACAGCACGTCGACCAGCAGGGTAAAACGCCGCGCCATCGACGCCATGGACGCCTGGATTTTTGGTACGCCAGACACCATGATGGTTTGGAACATGCTGGTGAGTTCCAGGTAATCGTTTTGCGACAGCGGCTTGTCGCACAGTTCACGAAAGTCGAACCAGGCCACCTCATCAGCGCGGCGGATCACGGCAATTTCACGCGAGCCGATCTGCACCGGGCGCGTGCTGGGCTGGGCATCAGCACCCGCGATTTGTGCAAAGGCTTTCTCCATCATGCGGTCGGCATCTGGCCCCAGCGGCGTGATGTACAACGGCAGTTGCTCTTGCGACTGCAGGCGGTAGTCGACGCCGTGGTCGACGTTGATGACTTCGAGCTGTTCGTTGAGCAGGTCGATGGCGGGCAGGATGCGGTCGCGGTGCAGGCCGTTGGGGTAGAGCGCGTCGGGCTTGAAGTTGGAGGTGGTCACAAACCCCACGCCATTGCTGAACAGCGACTCCAGCAGGCGGTGCAGGATCATCGCGTCGGTCACGTCAGAGATGTGAAACTCGTCAAAACAGATCAGCTTGAAGCGCTTGGCCATTTGTGAGCCCAGTTCGCGCAGCGGGTTTTGCTGACCCTGCAGCTTGCCGAGTTCGCGGTGCACCTCGCGCATGAATTCGTGGAAATGCAGGCGCGTTTTGCGCTGGATGGGCACGGCCTCGTAAAAGCAGTCCATCAAGAAACTTTTGCCGCGCCCCACGCCGCCGTACATGTACACGCCTTTGGGAATGGGCGGGTGGTTGAACAGTTTCTTGAAAGACGTGGCGCGCTTTGCCTTGTAGTCTTTCCATTCGCGGGCGCAGCGGTCAAGGGCGGCGACAGCATGCAGTTGCGCCGGGTCGCTGGTGAAGCCGCGCGTGGCAATTTCCTGGAGGTAGATCTTTTCGACAGATTTCATGGTGGGTGGGAGCGGCTGTCCAATCAGGGCACTTGACCCCTCATTATGCAGCCGCCCACATGCTCAGGAGTTGAGCGACAGCTTGTTCACCGCCAGCGCCGCTTCTTTCATCGACTCGCTCAGCGAAGGGTGCGCATGGCAGATGCGGCCAATGTCTTCGCTGCTGGCCTTGAAGGCCATGGCCACGGCGGCTTCGGCAATCAGTTCGCTGGCCAGGGGGCCGACGATATGCACGCCCAGCACCTCGTCGGTTTCGGCGTGGGCGATGACCTTGACCTGCCCCGTGGTGTCGCCCAGCGCGCGCGCGCGGCCATTGGCCAAGAACGGGAAGTTGCCCGTTTTGTACTTCACGTCGGCTGCCTTGAGCTGCTGTTCGGTCTTGCCGACCCAAGCGATTTCGGGGCTGGTGTAGATCACCCACGGAATCAGGTTGAAATCAACATGTCCTTGCTGCCCCGCAATGCGCTCGGCCACGGCCACGCCTTCTTCTTCGGCCTTGTGCGCCAGCATGGGGCCGCGCACCACGTCGCCCACCGCCCACACGCC
>JAUNUE010000182.1 GCA_030538335.1 Allobrachymonas sp.
TCTTGGGCACGTGCATGTTGATGATGGGAATGCCCTCGTGCATGGCTTCTTCTTTTTCCCACGGCGAAGCCTTCATCTCGTCAAAGCCGCTGCGCACGATAACCTTCACATCTTCGCCACCCATGCGCCGTGCGGTGCGGCAGCAGTCCATCGCGGTATTGCCGCCACCCAGCACGATCACGCGCTTGCCAATGCTTTCGACATGGCCGAAATAGACCGAAGCCAGCCACTCAATGCCCACGTGGATGCCGCTTTTGATCTCTTTGCGGCCCGGCAGATCAAGGTCACGCCCATGCGGTGCGCCGGTGCCTACAAAGATGGCGTCAAACCCTTCATCAAGCACTGCACGCAAGGAGTCAACGCGGTGACACGCTGTGAAAGCAGCGCCCAGATTCAGCACATAGCCGGTTTCTTCGTCGATCACGCTGTCAGGCAGGCGGAACTGCGGGATGCGCGAACGCATGAAGCCGCCCGGCTTGGCTTCGTCGTCAAACACCGTCACGGCATAGCCCAAAGGCACGAGATCACGCGCCACCGTAAGCGATGCCGGCCCGCCGCCAATGCAGGCAATACGTTTGCCGTTGGCCGGTGCGCGTTGCGGCATGCGCAACTTGATGTCGCCCTTGTGGTCGGCTGCCACGCGCTTCAGGCGACAGATGGCCACCGGCTCGGGGTTGGGGGTGTTTTTTTCTTCGACCCGCACGCGGCGGCAGGCGGGTTCGCAAGGCCGGTCGCAGGTGCGACCCAGAATGCCGGGAAACACATTCGACACCCAGTTGACCATATAGGCATCGGTATGGCGACCCTGCGCGATCAGGCGGATATATTCCGGTACAGGTGTGTGGGAAGGACAGGCCCACTGACAGTCAACGACCTTGTGGTACCACTCAGGGATTTGTGTGTTTGTCGGTTCCAATTGCCGCCTCCCCTTGAAAGGGGGAACGGTTCCGGTTCAGACCCGTTCCCGAAACATCCTGTTGATGCAACAGAAGTGTACCCGGTATGGATGCGTCCGTTAATAAATCAGAAAGAAATTTGCAGACGGCTGTCTGTTTTTGCGCGTATCTCCCACAGAAACGCGCAACAGGTTCTTATTCCGCACCGCCCATGTATTGCCGGTAGTGCTTTTCACGGGCATTCCACGAAAAATAACCGATCGCGGCATACACCAGACCAAAGGGAATGGACCACGTGGGAATCACCTTGAAATAGTCCGCCGTATTTTCGGGCGCAGGCAGAAACAGGAAGGCCAGAATGCCTCCGGCGATGGCGCCTATGAGGTAAGACCGGGCAACCATGTAGACCTTGCCCCGTGCGCGGAGTTTCCCCCATTGCTGGGCTTTGGCGCGTTCTTTTTCAATGTCCATGCTGTTCTCCTGTTTGCTTGTGGAGAATGATAAACCCCGGCAGGCAGAGGCGCTCGGCAAATGCGCCTTATTACATCAATGCTCGCCCAGGTACGCCTTGCGGATGCGGTCGTCGGCCAGCAAATCCTGGCCGGAGCCGGAGAAGCTGATGGTGCCGGTTTCCATGACGTAACCCGTATTCGCCACCTGCAGCGCCGCCTTGGCGTTCTGCTCTACCAGCAACACGGTCACGCCTTCGGCGTTGATCTTGCGGATGATGTCGAAAATCATGCTGACGATGATGGGGGCCAGGCCCAGCGAAGGCTCGTCCATCATCAGCACCTTGGGTTTGCTCATGAGGGCGCGGCCCACGGCCAACATCTGCTGTTCGCCACCTGAGAGCGTGCCGGCCTTCTGCTTGTAGCGTTCTTTCAGCCGTGGAAAGAGCTGGTACACGTGCTCCAGCGTGGCGGCGGTTTCGGCCTTGTCCTTGCGGGCATAGGCGCCAAGGTACAGGTTTTCATCGACATTGAGGTTGGGAAACACACGACGGCCTTCGGGTACCAGCACCACGCCCGATTCAACAATGTCCTTGGTTTTCTGGTTGAGGATTTCGCGCCCGTTCCAGCTCACCGAGCCGCCATCGGCCTTGACCAGACCAACGATGGCGTTGAGGGTGGTGCTTTTGCCCGCGCCGTTGGCGCCAATCAGCGTGACGATTTCGCCTTCGGGCACATCAAAGCTGATGCCGCGCAAGGCATGGATGCCGCCGTAATGGACGGAGAGGTTCTTGATCGATAGCATGGTTATTCCACCCCCAGGTACGCTTCAATCACCTTGGGATCGTTCTGGATTTCTTCCGGTGTGCCGTGGGCGATGGTGCGGCCGTATTCGAGCACGTACATGCGCTGGCACACGCCCATCACCACCTGCATGTGGTGCTCGATCAGCACAATCGTGAGTTGGTACTTGTCGCGGATGCGGCGGATGAATTCCATCAGTTCCACCGATTCCTGCGGGTTCATGCCCGCTGCGGGTTCGTCCAGAAACAGCAGCTTCGGGCTGGTGGCCAAGGCACGGGCAATTTCGAGCCGCCGCTGTTTGCCATACGGCAGGCTGGTGGATTTGGCCTCGGCCTGATCGAGCAAGCCCACGTCATCGAGCAGTTCCTGCGCGCGTGCGTACAAGGCATGCTCCTTGCGCATGTACGAAGGCAGGCGCAGGGTGGCTTCGACCAGGTTGGTGCCCATGCGCATGTGCTGCGCCACCAGCACGTTTTCAATCACGCTCATTTCGCGGAACAGGCGGATGTTCTGGAAGGTGCGCGCAATACCCAGGCTCGCAATCTTGTGCGGCTTCATGCCGGTAATGTCTTTGCCTGCAAACAACACCTTGCCGCTGGTCGGCGTATACACGCCCGTGATCAGGTTGAACGAAGTGGTTTTACCGGCACCGTTGGGGCCGATCAAACCGACAATTTCGCCTTCGTGGATGGTGATGTTGAGGTCGGTCACGGCAGCCAGGCCGCCAAACTGCTTGTTGACCGCCGTGGTCTGCAACAGGGCTTGATCCATCATGCGCCCCTTTCCCCACCATCTGCCGACGCCTTGCGCCGTGGCAGCAGGCCGATGCGCGCGAGGCTGTCCCAACTGAATTCATTGGTCCCCATCAAACCGCGCTGGCGGAAGATGATGACAACCATCAACAAGGCCGAGAAAAACACCATGCGCATGCCCGGAATGCCCGCCGTTTGCCACACGCCCAGGTTCAAGGGGCCGTCGAGAAAGCGCAGCGCTTCCATGGCAACCGTCACGGCAATCGCCGCGATGATCGAGCCGGTAATGGAACCTACGCCGCCCAGCACCACGATCAGCAAAATATCAAAGGTCTTGAGGAAGATGAACTGCTTCGGGTCGATGGTGGTGAGGTGGTGCGCCAGCAAGCCACCCGCAATGCCCGCCAGCATGCTGGAGATGGCAAACGACAGCACCTTCATGCCGAATACGTCAATGCCCATGGCCTCGGCAGCGATTTCGTTGTCGCGGATGGCCTTGAAAGACCGGCCGTAGGTCGAGCGAATCAGCAGCACCAGAAAGATGATGGTCGCCACCGCCACACCCCAGGCCCACCACATGGTGGTAAAGCGCGGCAGGCCCTTCAGGCCGAGCGAGCCGTTGGTGATGTTCTGCACATTGGTCAGCACCACACGGATGATTTCAGAAAAACCCAGTGTGGCAATGGCAAGATAGTCGTCGCGCAGACGCAAGGCGATAAAGCCCAATACCCAGCCTGCCAGACCTGCCAGCAAGCCCGCCAACAGCAAGGCGGGCACGAAGGGAATGTGGATGTTTGCCAGCCAGGGCACGATCGGCTCCAGCATGTAATTGACTTCCTTCTGCACCGGCGACATGGTGAGGATGGCGCAGGTGTAGGCACCAATCGCCATGAATCCCGCATGCCCCAGGCTGAACAGGCCGGTAAAGCCGTTGATCAGGTTCAGCGACAAGGCCAGAATCACGTTGATGGCGCAGAGCTTGAAGATCTGCATGGTGAAGGTGTCGAAGTTCTTCTCGAACACCGCCAGCAACACCAGCAAACCGGCCAACGCGCCCAGCGTGAGCAGGTTGTTGCGCGAGAAAAAGGTTTTGGAGGGCGCGGGCATTACACCTTCTCCCCTTGCTTGCTGCCCAGCAACCCGGTGGGCTTGACCAGCAACACCACGATCAGCAGGATGAAGGCAAAAGCGTCCTTGTAGCCGGTAA
>JAUNUE010000183.1 GCA_030538335.1 Allobrachymonas sp.
GCCCCCTGGCGGCACCACGGCGACACCCGTGAGCGGCTGGAACTGCTGGCGCTGCGCCTGCTGGACGACAGCCAGCCGCCCCTGCCCGAAGCCAGCACCTGGCCCCGCACCCAGGCTGCGCTGCACCGCATTGCCCACACGCTGGCACCCCGGCTCGATGCCTGCGGTGCGCAAGAACTGGCGCAGTTCAGCCGGGGCCTACAAGGGACCTTTGTGCCGCCAGGCCCCAGCGGTTCGCCTTCTCGCGGGCGACCTGACGTATTGCCCACCGGGCGCAATTTTTACTCGGTTGATACCCGCGCCATTCCCACCCGCACCGCTTGGGCGCTGGGCGAAAAAGCCGCCAACAACTTGCTTGAGCGCCATCTGCAAGACCACGGCGAATACCCACGCACCATTGGCCTTTCGGTCTGGGGCACGGCCACCATGCGCACCGGCGGTGACGACATCGCCCAGGCCCTGGCCTTGATTGGCGTGCACCCGCGCTGGGCACCAGGCAGCCAGCGCGTGGTGGACTTTGAAGTGGTGCCACGCGTGGGCTTGCACCGCCCACGGGTGGATGTGAGCTTGCGCATCTCGGGCTTTTTTCGCGACGCCTTCCCCGCCACCGTGCAACTGTTCGATGCTGCCGTGCAGGCCGTGGCGGCGCTTGACGGCGAAGACGAAGAAGACAACCCGATCCGCGCACGCATTTTGCTAGACACCGCGGCGCTGCAAGCACAAGGCATGGATGGGGATGCAGCCCGCCAGCAAGCGGGCTGGCGCGTATTTGGCCCGCCGCCCGGCCACCATGGCAGCGGGCTGGACGCATTGTTCATTCACGGCCAGTGGCAAGACGATGCTGACCTGGCCCAGGCCTATATGGGCTGGAGCGCCCATGCCTACGGCCAGGCCGACACCGGCAGCGACGCCAGCCGCATTCTGCCCACCCGGTTGGCGGCGCTGGACGTGGTGCTACAAAACCAGGACAGCCGCGAACACGACCTGCTCGACTCTGACGACTACTTCAAGTTCCAGGGCGGCATGGCCGTGGCCGTACGCCACCTGAGCGGCCAGCAGCCGGTGCTGTACCACGGTGACCACGGCAACCCGCAGCAGCCGCGCCTGCGTACCTTGCAAGAAGAAATTGGCCGCGTGGTGCGTGCCCGCGTCGTCAACCCAAAATGGATAGCGGGTGCCATGCGCCACGGCTACAAGGGCGCGTTCGAGATGGCCGCCACGGTAGATTACCTGTTCTGCTTTGATGCCACGGCACGCGTCGTCAGCGACCACCACTACGCATTGGTGACCGATGCCTATGTGTTGGACGCCACCACCCGCGCCTTTATCGAGCAGCACAATCCCGACGCTTTCACCGATATTCTTGACCGTCTGCGCGAAGCCATTGCCCGTGGCCTGTGGCAACAACCCGGCGATTACGCCGCGCAGCTCGATGCCATGGCGCTGGCGCATGAAGAGCGTATGGAAGGCGCACGATGAACTTGCGGATTTTGACGCCCTTTGCATATAGCGCTTTTGCACGGCTCCATTTCATTTCATACTAAGCCCACACACATGACTGCCCTGCCCCTTCCTTTCCCTTTTGCCGCCATCACCGGCCAACCCCGGCTGACGCAGGCGCTGTTGCTGGCCGCCATTGATCCGGCGCTGGGTGGTGTGCTCATCGAAGGCCCGCGTGGTACCGCCAAATCCACCGCTGCCCGAGCCCTCGCTGCTTTGCTGGCGCCCGCACCCTTTGTCACCTTGCCTTTGGGTGCATCGCTGGAGCATCTGGTGGGCACGCTCGACCTTGATGCGGCACTGACCGGCCACGCCGTGCGTTTTGCACCGGGGCTGCTGGCGCGCGCCCACGGCGGCGTGCTGTATGTGGATGAAATCAACCTGCTGCCCGATGCATTGGTAGATGCGCTGCTTGATGCTGCCGCCAGCGGCATCCACACGGTAGAGCGCGACGGCATCTCGCACACGCACGCAGCGCGTTTTGTGCTGATTGGCACCATGAACCCCGAAGAAGGTGCACTGCGCCCGCAACTGCTTGACCGCCTGGGTTTGTGCGTGCGGCTGGAGAACCTGCATGACCCGGCACAGCGTCAGACCATCGTCAAATCGCGCCTGGCTTTTGATGCCAACCCCGCAGCGTTTACGGCCCAATACGCTGATGCACAAGCCACGCTGATGCAACAACTGAACCGCGCCCGCACCACGGTACAAGATGTGGCAGCCCTGCCACTACCCCATGCCGTGCACGAAGCAGCCACCCGCATGTGCCTGGCCGCCCGGGTAGATGGCTTGCGCGCCGATATGGTGATGTTGCGTGCTGCCCGCGCCCTAGCTGCGTGGGAGGCGGCGCCTGCCGTAACTGCACAGCATGTAAATGCGGTGGCCGAGATGGTGTTGCTGCACCGCCGCCATCCTGACGCGCCTGCCACACCAGAAGTGCCCCCTGCCAGCAACAGCACACGTCCTGACCAGGATCAGCAACAAAGCGCAAGCCCGGCCACACCCCCAACAGATGCCCCGCCCCACAACAGCCCGGCCGATGCAGGCAGCAAAGAAAACAGCGATGGTGAATGGGGTGCCCTGCCACCGCAGCCAGCAGGTATCAACCCGGTCAAACCGCTCAAGCCCCTGCGGCCTTTCGCATCTTCCTTGACGGCAAACACCACGGCAGACCCAGCAAAAAAAGCCTGAGCCTCCAGCCCGCCCTACCCGGCAAACGCCGCAGCGGCTGGAGGCCGCAACCCGATACCACTGCCCGCCAGGCGGGGCTGACCAGCCTGGCAGGCAACCCGCCGTGGCCGTTGCACTGGCCGCGCACGCTGGCCGCACGCGGTACCCAGCCATTGCGCCGCGAGCATTTGCGCGGCCAGGACCACAACCTGCTGCGGGCTGCCCTGCATTGTTTCGTGCTGGATTGCTCCGCCTCCATGTTGGCAAATGGGCGTTTGGCACTCGCCAAGGGGGTACTGGCACATTTGCTGCAACAAGTGTATGTGCAGCGTGAGCAGGCGGTGGTACTGGGCTTTTCCGGCCAGGGCACCAAACTGTTGCAGCCCCCCGCTCGCGCCCGGCCTGCATGCACCAGCCAGCTTGCCGCACCTGCATGGCTGGCATCTGTGGCCGGGGGCGGTGGCACCCCATTGGCCGATGCACTGGCACAGGCCGACGCCCTGCTGCAGCGCCACAGCCACCGCCCCCGCTGGCTGTGGCTGTTGAGCGATGGCCGCAGCCGTGCGGCTCCGCCCCGCCCGGCGCACGCCGAGCATGCGTACATCATCGATTTTGACACCGCACGCCTGCCCTTGCAACGCTGCTTGCAACTGGCGCAGGTATGGCAGGCAGAGTACATGCATATCCATACTGGCTGGCAAGACAGCCATTGAGTTGTGACCCCGCAATCAGCGGGTTTTTACGGGCATACCGGTACAGATTGCCCTACACGGGCCGGGTAAAATCATTGGCAGAAAAACCGCTGGCGCATATCCACGCATGGCTTGCAGCCAGCACCCGACCGTTTCTTCGTCAACCTCAGGAGTTCATTCATGGCACTTGTTTCAATGCGCGAGTTGCTCGACCACGCCGCCGAGCACGGCTACGGCATCCCGGCCTTCAACGTCAACAACCTTGAGCAGGTGCAGGCCGTGATGACTGCCGCGGATGAAGTGGGCGCCCCCGTCATCCTGCAGGCCAGTGCTGGCGCCCGCAAATACGCAGGCGAGCCTTTCATCAAACACCTGATCATGGCCGCTGTGGAGATGTGGCCGCACATTCCGCTGGTCATGCACCAGGACCACGGCCAGACGCCCGCCGTGTGCCAGGGCGCCATCAACCTGGGTTTTGGCTCGGTGATGATGGACGGCTCGCTCAAGGAAGACGGCAAGACACCGTCAGACTTTGACTACAACGTGCGCGTCACCCGCGAAGTGGTCGACATGGCGCACAAGGTGGGCGTGACGGTTGAGGGCGAACTGGGCTGCCTGGGTTCGCTTGAGACGGGCGAAGCCGGCGAAGAAGACGGCATTGGCGCCGAGGGCAAACTCAGCCTCGAACAAAT
>JAUNUE010000184.1 GCA_030538335.1 Allobrachymonas sp.
GCGTTGCAATTCGCTTTCTGCGCGGTGCATGCCCCAATGTTGCAGCCACCGGCGCACGCGCTCTGAAAACGCTGCGGGGCGCGCTTTGTCGCTGTGCGTGTACAGCCCCGCCCACACCAGCGGTGCCCGCGCCACAATTTTCATGTAGCCCCCGCTGTAGACCTTGCTGAACAGCGGGCGGCACCACGCCATCACATCGACATGCTCCACCTGCCAATCAGGAAAACGGGTGTGCGCCGTATCGCTGAGGGCCTGTGCGGCCTGGGTGTGCCCGGCGCCCGCAGAGACGCTCAGGACAAGTATGCGCTTGCTTGCAGTCATGAAACCGCAGCTTAGCCTTGATTCATGACAACTGCATCATTTTCGTGACGAATATTTTCCCCCTCTGTGCCGCAGCAGTTCTAGAATTTGCCTTGCAGAATCCGCACCAGCTACCTGCTTCAAGAAAGACCTCCATGCCCCTGTTTGACAAGCAGTTCAAGGACATTCCCAAGGGCATTTGGGTGCTGGGCTTTGTCAGCCTGTTCATGGACATTTCTTCGGAAATGATCCACAGCCTGCTGCCGCTGTTCATGGTCACTACGCTCGGCGCCAGCGCCACCCTCGTCGGCATCATCGGAGGGCTGGCCGAGGCCACGGCGCTGATCGTGAAGATTTTCTCCGGCGTCTTGAGCGATTACCTGGGCAAACGCAAGGGGCTGGCGGTGCTGGGGTATGGTATGGGCGCCTTGAGCAAGCCGCTGTTTGCGCTGGCACCCACCGCCGGCCTGGTGCTGGCGGCGCGGTTGACCGACCGCGTGGGCAAAGGCATACGCGGCGCACCGCGCGATGCCATGGTGGCCGACATTGCGCCGCCGCACATGCGCGGTGCCGCTTTTGGCCTGCGCCAGTCGCTTGACACCATTGGCGCATTCTCAGGCCCCTTGCTGGCCGTGGTGCTGATGATGCTGTGGATCAACAACTTCCGCGCCGTGTTCTGGGTGGCCGTCGTGCCCGGCCTGCTGTCAGTCGCCTTGCTGTTTTTTGGCCTGCGTGAGCCTGAGGCACAAGCCGGGCAAAAGCGTAGCAACCCCATCCGCTGGGCCAATCTGCAGCGCCTGGGCGGCGCTTACTGGTGGGTGGTGGGCGTGGGGGCGGTATTCACGCTGGCGCGCTTCAGCGAGGCTTTTCTCGTGCTGCGTGCGCAGCAAGGCGGCATGGCGCTGGCATTGGTGCCGCTGGTCATGGTGGCGATGAACGTGGTGTATTCGCTCTCGGCCTATCCGTTTGGCCGCCTGTCTGACCGCATGAGCCATACCGACCTGCTGGTGGCAGAGCTGGTGGTGCTGGCGGCTGCCGACATGGTGCTGGCCAGCAGCAACCATTGGGCCGTGGTGTTGGCGGGCGTGGCGCTGTGGGGCTTGCACATGGGCATGACGCAAGGGCTGCTCGCCACCATGGTCGCCAACACCGCACCTGCCGACCTGCGCGGCACGGCCTATGGTTTTTTCAACCTCGTCAGCGGATTGGCGATGTTGCTCGCGAGTGTGATTGCCGGCCTGTTGTGGGATCGCCTGGGCGCTGCCTTTACCTTTTACGCAGGCGCGGCCTTCAGCCTGCTGGCGGTGGTGTTGCTGGTGGTGCAGGCTTCGGGGAACAAGCAGCCTGTTTGAAAATTCAAGTTTTTTGGCGAACCGCCATGATGCGTTGATGTGCCCATGACCCCAGCATGGCACCCAAAACCGCCACCACACAATAGCCTAATAGAAAAGCCAACCCGATCAGGATCAGGCCATCGGGGCGTGACAAAAACGCAAACGCTAGATAAGCCGCCTGCCCCAGATAGGCGCCCACATAGTACGTCCAGTAAGGTGCGGCAAACAACAGCCCGCCCAGCAGCCCGGTGATAAAAAGTGCTGCTAGGTAATAGGAACCGAAGGCATCCCACGGTTCGGCCTGCCCCGTCAGCGGTTCTGACAACACCCATATGGCCGCAGCCAACGCTGCTGTCACAAGCACAGGCCAGATCTTTTTCATGATGCGATGTCCGCCGTTTCGGCCAGCAATTGCCCCAGCACCACACCCGTGAGCAGGTCATCGAGATGGCCGAAATGCTGCAGGCGCAGCTTGCCCTGCCGATCCAGCATCAGCGTAGAGGGCGTGCTGCGCAGGTCAAGTTTCGCCATGGTGCGCGGAATGGGCTGACCGTCGTCCGACGGCGCATCTATACCCACGGGAAAGCGGACTTTATATTCATACAGGAAGGCCTCCAGCGCATGCGACTGCATGGCGCTGTGGTGCTCAAACACGGTATGCAGGCCGATCACGGCCACACCCTGATCGGCAAACAGTTCATGCACGCGCCTGGCTTGCGGAATGGCATGGCTCACGCAGCCGGGGCACAACATCTGGAAGGCATGCACCAGCACCACCTGCCCGCGCAGGTCGGCCACGCGGATCGGCTGAGAAGTGTTGAACCACTGGCTCACCTCCCATTCGGGCAGGGCAATGGCATCGGTGGCTTCCATGGCAAACCTCCTTTTGCTGAACCTCGTGCCTGGTAGAAAACTATCCAACCGCTTTTCACGAATTTCATCACAGTTGCCAACACCTTGCTGCCTGAAAGGTCTAGAATTTCACCTATTGGGGGGGTAGCTCAGATGGGAAAGCGCGTCGTTCGCAATGACGAGGTCGGGAGTTCGATCCTCCTCCTCTCCACCAATTCAGCCAACAGCACAGCTTCTTGTTACGCCAGCGGCAACTGCATCACCAGCGCGTCTTCGCGCCCGCCTTGCGGCAGCGGGTAGTAGTCTTTGCGCATGGCTACCTGCTCAAAACCAAACTCGCGGTAGATGCGTTGCGCGCGTGGGTTGCTGGCGCGTACTTCGAGCCACAGCGTGCGTGCGCCGTACCACTGCGCCCAGTTGCGCAAGTGCTGCAGCAGCACCAGGCCGCGGCCCTGTTTCTGGCAATCGGGGTGTACTGCGAGGTTGAGCAAATGCACCTCCTCGTAGCCGAGCATGGCGACGTAATAGCCGCGCAGTGTGCCTCCCGGGGGAGTTTTCGACCACAGCAGTTGCACCAGATAGTGCCCGCACGAGGTGCCCTGGCTGCGCAAAATTTCGGTGAACTGGCGGCGCGACCACGGGTTGGGGTAGGCGAGGTATTCCAGTTGCAGGATGGATTCGAGGTCATCCATGCCTGCGGTGGTGAACAGGTCTTCGGGCGGGGTATCGTCAGGCAAGGGGAAGGCGTGGGCTGCTTGCATGGGCTGATAAGGGAATCACGCCGCGCCGGATTTTTGCGCCAGCCGCTCGGCCGTGGTTTGCGCCACCTTGTCGCGCACATAGTGGGGAATGAGCAGGGCGGCATCCACCGCCAGCCCTTGTTGCCACAATTGCGGCGCCAAGCGCAGCAAGGCGGCGGCCGTGGGCCAGGCAGGCGCTATCGGCAGCGGCAGGCGTTCGCCGTACACCGCCTGCACATTGCCAGCCATGTGGGCACCGGCTTGCAGTCCCGGCAGGGCCAGCAGGTTTTCTGGGGCCACGAGCACCGGCGTGTGCAGGCATTGCCATTGCACGGTTCCATCTTCATCGGTCTGCCACTGCCAGTGCGCCGCGTAGATTTCGTTCATGCGTGCATCGAGCAAGGCCCAGACGCTGCCTGCTGTTTGCGGTGCGGCATGCTGCGCACGCCAGTCTTCGGCTACGGCCAGCAGCGTGCTGATGGGCAGCACGGGCAGATCGGCGCCCAGCGCCAAGCCTTGCGCCACTGCGCAGGCCGTGCGCAAGCCCGTGAACGAACCGGGGCCAATGCCCACGGCGATGGCATCGAGTTGCGTCACCGCCAGCCCGGCCTGTTGCAGCAACTGCAAAATGGCGGGAATCAGGCTGGCCGAGGCTGCCGCGCCGCCCGCGCCTTCGTGCGTCCACACTTGCCCGGCACCCACGGCCACGCTCAGGCGGTCGGTGCTGGTATCGAGCGCCAGCAGGCGTTGGGGCAGGGGGGCGGTGTGTTTCATCAGGCGTTGTAGTCTATAGTCATTCCGAGA
>JAUNUE010000185.1 GCA_030538335.1 Allobrachymonas sp.
CGATGCCGGCGAACTTCTTGAACAGGCAGCCCTTGCCCTCCATCACCGGCTTGCCCGCCAGCGGGCCGATATCGCCCAGCCCCAGCACGGCAGTGCCGTTGGTGATGACGCCCACAAGGTTGCCGCGCGCGGTAAATTCGGCCGCCTTGGCCGGATCGGCCTGGATGGCCAGGCATGGGTAAGCCACGCCGGGCGAATACGCCAGACTCAGGTCGCGCTGGTTGACCAGTGGCTTGGTCGGGCAGATGGAAATCTTGCCCGGTGTGCCGCTGCGGTGGTATTCAAAGGCGGCGTCGCGCAAGGCAAGTTCGCCGGGCGCCATTTGGCTGTCGATACTCATTTGGTGTTTTTTCCTGAAAGGATCATGCGATGCCTGCACCCGTGAGGCAGACATTCAATTGTGGCACAGCCACTGTGGGCGACCAGAGGGGAAACTGCCGATATGATGCAGTGCTTTGCTGATTCCTGCATGACAACACCCGCATCTGCCCTGACTTTGGGCGATTTCGATTTTGAGCTGCCCCCGGCGCTGATCGCCCAGCACCCGGCGCCCGAGCGCACGGCTTCGCGCCTGCTCGACGGCACGACCACGCCGCCGCTAGACCGCATCTTCCGCGACCTGCCCAGCCTGTTGCAGCCGGGCGACCTGCTGGTGTTCAACGACACGCAAGTCGTCAAGGCGCGGCTGTTTGGCCGCAAGCCCAGCGGCGGACAGGTGGAGCTGCTGGTCGAACGCGTTTTACATGAAGCGAATGAGCAGCACACCGTGGCCGCACACCTGCGCGCCAGCAAAAAGCCTGCCCCCGGTTCGGTGCTGGAGATGGACGGCGGCTACACCGCCACCGTGCTGGGCCGCTGGCCCGATGCCAGTGGTGCGCTGTTTCGCCTGCAATTCAGCAGCGACCCGTATGCCCTGATGGCACAGCACGGCCATATGCCGCTGCCCCCTTATATCGAGCGCCGCTATGGGGACGATGACGGCAATGCCGCCGAAGACGCGCGCCGCTACCAGACCGTGTTTGCCAGGCACCCCGGCGCCGTGGCCGCCCCCACGGCAGCGTTGCATTTTGACGAGGCGCTGCTGGAATCGCTAAGGGCAAAGGGCATTGCCACCGCCAGCGTCACCCTGCATGTGGGCGCAGGCACTTTCCAGCCCGTGCGCGTGGAGCGCATTGCCGAACACGTGATGCACAACGAGCGTTACGAAGTGCCACAGGCCACCATCGACGCCATAGCTGCCTGCCGCGCCCGCGGGAGCCGCGTCGTGGCCGTAGGCACCACCAGCGTGCGTGCACTCGAAAGTTGGGCCACCAGCGGGCAAGCGCGGGGCGACACGCAAATTTTCATCACGCCGGGCTACGCATTTGCCGTGGTAGATGTGCTGCTCACCAACTTTCACCTGCCCAAAAGCACGCTGCTCATGCTCGTCAGCGCCTTTGCCGGGCACGATCACATCAAGGCGCTGTACCGGCACGCCATCGCGCAGGACTACCGCTTTTTCAGCTATGGGGATGCGATGTTGCTGTGCCGTCAGGGCATATCCGCACGGCAAGACTCTGCGACCAAGTGATGCCGTGCTTGTGAAAAGCGGTCAGGCAGTGTGATCCTTGATGGTATCCGTTGTGCCGTTTGCTTTTACTGAGGCAATGCCCGCATCGCGCGCACCTTCGGATTCGTACATCTCGCTGTTGCCGATGACCTGGTGGTTAGCGGCCTTGAGCACGAAATAGGGCTTGCCATTGGTCGAGGTCTTGCGCTCGTAGCGCTCGTCCATCGGGCTGTTGGTTTGCACCGAGGCCATGCCGTTTTGTGCGGCGGCCTTGGTGGTGTACATCTCGCTGGTGAGAATGGTCTGACCGTTACCGGCCTTGAGCACAAAATAGAATTGCTCATTCTTGCTCTTGCTGAGTTCAAACCAACCTGCCATGTGCGTGCTCCTGTGGATGAATAGACGCTGCACATTATGGGCGATGCTGTATGACAGTTCTGGCAGCAAGCGCTTGTCGCTTGCCTGCCAAAATGCGTATTTATACACATTTCGGGCGCTTTTCCAGCGCCAGCACCAAAGGCGGTGCGTGTGGCTGGTTGACAAGCTGGTAGCGCGCGGCGAGCGCTTCGGTCGGGTTCAGCGCGGCAAACCAGTCCTCCACCGCCATGCGTTCTGCTTCGCCACCCGCATGGCCGGGATAGACCACAACCACCAGCACACCGCCGGGTTGCAGCAAGGCCAGCGCGGCATCGAGCGCCTGCACCGTGCTGTCGGCATGCGTGGCTAGCGATTTGTCCCCGCCGGGCAAATAGCCCAGGTTGAAAATGGCCGCTTTCAATCCCGGTGCTACATGCTGGCGTATGTTGGCGTGGCTGTCGTTCACCAGTGTTACGCGCGATGCAAGTTGCGCATCGTGCAGCCGCTGGCGCGTAGCCTGCAGCGCTGCTGGCTGGATATCAAACGCATGCACATGCCCGCTATCCCCCACCAGTTGAGCCAGCAAGACCGTATCGTGCCCGTTGCCTGCCGTGGCATCAAGCGCTTGGTCGCCAGCCTGCAGCGCTTGACGCAGCAGGCTGTGGGCAAACGGCACAATGCCGGGCAAGTGGTGCAAGGCATGGCGCGACATGGTGTTCTCTTGGTCTGAAAAACAAAAAGGCAGAGCAGGTTTTTTGCCTGTTCTGCCTTCTGCGTTTACATGCTCAGGATTGCCTGATCAGGCACCCCAACTGCGACGCTTGCCCGCACCGCCAGCGCCACCGCCGCCGTTGCGGCTGCTGCGACGGATGCCATCTACGCTGGTGCGCAGTGGGTCGGGCTGGCCACCGTTGCTGCCCTTGTTGCTGCGGGCCGGTCTGAATTCGTCGCTGTGCGTTTTGAACAGCGCGCTTTCGTGGCTGCGCGGTTGCGCATCGCCACCAAAGCGGCTACCACCGGCTTGCGGCTGGCGCGGCTTGTTGCCGGGTTGCGGCCTGCGGCGCTCGCCGTAAGCGTCATTGCCGTTGGAGCCATTGCTGCCACCGTTGGCGCCATTTTCCTGCTGTGCCCGCTGGCCACCTCCGCCGCTGCGGAAACGGTTGCGGCGTGGCCGTGGGCGCGGCTTGAATTCGTTGCGTGGCAGCGGGTTGCCTTCGCTGTCTACCGGGCGGGTTTCGCCTTCGGCGAGTTCAGTCCCTTCTTCTTGCGTCACATCTGCGCGTGCAGCAGCAGGGCCACGGCGGTTGCCGCCACCTGCGGCGCGGTTTTCGCGGATGCGCTGCATCATTTGCTGGCGCGCCGCGCGGGCTGCGGCCTGCATCACCTCGCGGCTTGGCGGTTTACCCGCGCCGCCCCACAGTGTTTGCCGGCCCATGGCGATGGGTTCAGCCTGTTCGCCTTCTTCGGGGCCAAATTCCTGCAGCAACTCCACCGGGATCTGCTGGCGCGTAAAGCGCTCGATCGCGTTCATGAAGCCTTCTTCGTCGAGGCTCACAAAGCTCACGGCCTGGCCTTCGGCACCGGCGCGGCCCGTGCGACCAATGCGGTGCACATAGTCTTCAGACACATTTGGGATGTCGTAGTTGACCACATGCGGCAGGTCGTCGATGTCGATGCCGCGCGCGGCGATATCGGTTGCCACCAGCGCGCGCAAATCACCGCTCTTGAAGTCGGCCAGCGCCTGCGTGCGCGCAGTCTGGCTCTTGTTGCCGTGCAGCGCCATGGCGGTAATGCCCTGCGCATTGAGGAAATCAGCCACCTGGTTGGCACCGTATTTGGTGCGCGTGAACACCAGCACCTGGTTCCAGTTGTGCTGTTGCACGATGTGCGCCAGCAGGTCTTTCTTGCGGTTGCGGCCTACCGGATAGATGGTTTGCGCAATGCGCTGCACCGTGGTGTTGGGCGGCGTGACCTGCACCTGTTGCGGATTGCGCAGCAGGTTGTTGGCCAAGTCGCGGATCTCGTCGCTGAAGGTGGCTGAAAACAGCAGGCTCTGCTTGTTTTGGGGCAGCAGGGCCAGCACCTTCTTCACGTCGTGGATGAAGCCCATGTCGAGCATG
>JAUNUE010000186.1:0-1815 GCA_030538335.1 Allobrachymonas sp.
AGAAGAAAATATGCCGCGCATAGTACTGCGGTAAAGAGGCAGGCGGCTGTACGGATTCGGGGCTGGAGGTATTCATGGTTTCATTGTAGGTCGTGGCTGTCTGCGCGTTGATCGGCCCTGCGCAAGAGGGATCCCAATTGCACCAGCAGGTAGACCAGCACCAGATACGGCCAGAGCCAGCCCAGCCACTGCGTGGCGCCATAGAAGCGGATGAAGCGCCCCGGCAGCCAGGTGGCCTCCCAGCCATAGTAGGCCGACACGCCCGCGCCGTTGACCAACACCAGTTGCGCCAGCAAGGCCAGCAACAGCAGCAGCTTGTTCAGCCAGCGCGGCAAAGCGGCACAGACCAGTATCAGTACGCCCGCCAGCATCAGCCCGTTTTGTGCGGCTCGCCCGAGCCAGTCCCACGCGAACTGCGGCCCGTAAGCCAAAGCGGTGCCCAGCCCATAAGCGCCTGCGCCTGCCGCCACCAGCAGCAAGGCAAAGGGCAGGCGTTGGCGCCAACTGCGCAACCCATCAAACAACAGCAGCACCGGCAGCCATGCGCCCAACGCCACGACGAGCGCAATCTGCCAGTCGAGCAGGGGCTGGTATTCAATGGCGTGCAGCGGTACCCATTCGATGAAAGGCGTACCTGTCAGTTGCCGCCCCAGCCAGGTTTCCAGCCGCTCTTGCACCTGCCCCAGCCCAAACGGCAGCGGCTGCGGGTACAGCAGCGCCCACGGCCACAACAACACCAGCAAAATGTTCAGGCGCGCATCGGCATACAGCCAGCGGCTGCGCATGTGGCCCCAGAAATCCATGGCGGCGCTTTTACCCAACGCCCTTGCTGATACCGCGCCGACCAAGCTGCCTGCGCTGTTGAGCATCCAGTCCACATTGGAAGGCACGCGCAGTGGCAGCCAGTTCTGCAGCGTCTCGACCAGCAGCGAGAACAGCGATCCGCCCAGCACGCCCATCAGCACCGCCCGGCGCGGCATGTGTTTGCCCCGGTCACGCAAGGCGGCCAGCGTGACCAGAAAGCCCACGGGCATATAGCCCAGCACATTGGCCACCAGGTCAAACCAGCCCCAGTAATGCGGCCAGGGTTGGCGCAAAAACTCCCACCACCGCATGCCGTTGCTTTGCCAGGGCCTGAAAGGGTAGAACGAGGCGTATGCCACCAGCGCCACGTAGGCCAGCACCACCCACCAGACGCTGCTGCGTTGGGGAGAGAGGACAAAACGGTTGGCGGTACGCATCGGCAAGACAAGGCAAGGTCAAGGGCTACGCATCCAGCGCCGTTGCGCTGCCTTGTGTAAAATCTGCTCCTCCGAAAGGGGAGTAGCGAGCTGGTGCGCAATGCCTGGCGCCGGATTCGTCAATACGTTGCAATGGATGTGTCATTTGTTGCGGCCGGATCCGGTAGAAAATCATAAACTTTCCCCGCAAGACCTTTTGGAAAGTGCTTTCGTCCTTTTTCTGAAAGAGTTTCCTCATGCCTGCTTTCATGCATTCATCCGAACCGGGTTGGTTGTGGATTGTGTTTGTGGCCATCGTGCTGGTCGCGCTGTTCGTCGATTTTGTGCTGCTGCGCAAGCAGGGTTCGCACGAAATCCATGCCAAAGAGGCCGCCATCTGGTCGGTGATCTGGGTGCTGGTGAGCCTGGCCTTCAATGGCCTGCTGTGGTGGGCGGTAAAAGACAGCAGCGGCGATACCCGGTTGGCCAATACCAAATTTGTGGAATTTCTCACAGGCTATCTGCTCGAAAAAAGTCTGGCGGTCGACAACATCTTCATCTTCCTGCTGATTTTCAACTATTTTTAGGTGCATAC
>JAUNUE010000186.1:1825-3994 GCA_030538335.1 Allobrachymonas sp.
GCTGATGTATGGCGTGGTGGGTGCGCTGATCATGCGCACCATCATGATCCTGGCAGGTGGCTGGATGTTGCAGCAGTTCCATTGGCTGCTGTACGTATTTGGTGGCTTTTTGCTGCTAACAGGCGTGAAAATGTGGTTTTCGGCTGGCAAAGAACAATCCCTGGACGACAACCCGGCCTTGAAACTGCTGCGTCGCGTGATGACGGTGAGCGAAAAATACGATGGTGAAAAATTCTTCACCGTCGAAAACGGCAAGCGCGTGGCCACGCCCTTGCTCATGGTGGTGGCCCTTATCGAACTGTCAGACGTGGTGTTTGCCGTAGACTCGATTCCAGCCATTTATGCGGTCACGACCGACGCCTTCATTGTGTTGACCAGCAACATCTTCGCCATTCTCGGCTTGCGCGCCATGTATTTCCTGTTGGCGGCCGTCGCCAACCGCTTCTCGCTGCTGAGTTATGGGCTGGCGTTGATCCTGGTGTTCATCGGCATCAAGATGCTGTTGATCGACATCTTCCACATCCCCGCCGTGGTGTCGCTGGGCGTGGTGCTGTTCATCCTGACGGTGACCATGGTGCTGAGCTGGCAACGCAGCAAAAACGCCCCTTCGCCGCTGTAAACCCACCTTATTGCTTGCAATAAACTGTCGAAAAAACGTTTGGTGACAATTATTTGCGACGCGCAGTTGCCGCATGTCTTGAAAAGGCGTAGGCTACCCGCAGGTTCTCAATGCAAGCCTTACCAGCTTGTTCTCTCTTGAATGCGATAAACCCTTCTTCGCATTCCCATTTCAGCCAAGGGGTCACACCCTTGGCTTTTTTTATGCCTGTTTTCCGGGTTCTGGATCGGGAAAGCCCGAGTTCACACAACTGGAATTCAAGCCCGGTATGATGGCGGCGTGATTGCATATGAAGACCGTTCGTGCGGAAATGCACACTCCACGGTTCACAGCCGCATCACGGCGGCGGGGGCACCTCACCGCCCGGTTCGGCCCGGTTTCGGGCCGGGCTGACGAAACACACCAACAAGGAGTTCTCCATGTCCCTCATCAATACCAATCTGTTGCCCTTCAAGACCACGGCCTACCACAACGGAAAATTCGTTGACGTGACGCATGACGACCTTATCGGCAAATGGGCTGTGGTCATGTTCTACCCGGCCGATTTCACTTTTGTTTGCCCCACCGAGCTGGGCGATGTGGCCGACCACTATGCCGAATTCCAGAAACTGGGCGCCGAGGTGTACAGCGTTTCTACCGACACACATTTCACGCACAAAGCCTGGCACGACGCCTCTGACACCATCCGCAAGATCAAGTTCCCCATGCTGGGCGACCCCACCGGCGTGATCAGCCGCAACTTCCAGGTGATGATCGAAGAAGAGGGTCTGGCGCTGCGCGGCACCTTCATCATCAACCCCGAAGGCCAGATCAAGGCCATGGAAGTGAACGACAACGGCATTGGCCGCGACGCCAAAGAGCTGCTGCGCCGCTTCAGGGCCGCCAAGTATGTGGCCGAGCACCCCGGCGAAGTCTGCCCCGCCAAGTGGCAGGAAGGCACCGAAACCCTCAAGCCTTCGCTGGATCTGGTCGGCAAGATCTGACACGCAGTTTTTAAACAGAAGCCGGATGGCAGAGACTGATCTGCCGTCCGGCTTTTGCCGTGCCCGTTTCAAAAACAAGAACCCCTCATCCCCGTCCCTTTCAGGAGAACCCCATGCTCGACCAGGACATGGCCGCCCAACTGCAACAATACATGGGCATGCTGCGCCGCCCGCTGGCGCTGACCGCCTCGCTCGGCGACGACGCCAAATCGGCCGACTTGCGCAGCCTGCTCGAACAGATCGCCGGCATGAGCGACCTCATCACGCTCAAGCTTGATGGCACCGCTGCACGCAAGCCCTCTTTCGCGATTGGCCGCCCCGATGCCGAGCAGCACCTGACGTTTGCCGCGATTCCACTCGGGCATGAATTTACTTCGCTGGTGCTGGCGCTGCTGTGGACGGGCGGGCACCCGCCCAAGGTCACCAACGAGACCATCGCGCTGATCCAGTCGCTGCCCGACGACTACGACTTTGAAGTGTTCATGAGCCTGTCGTGCCAGAGTTGCCCCGACGTGGTGCAGGCGCTCACCCTCATGGCGGTGCACAACCCGCGCGTCAAGGCCACGG
>JAUNUE010000187.1:0-744 GCA_030538335.1 Allobrachymonas sp.
CACTATCTGGTCAGCAAGACTGCAGACTCGGCACAAGCCCTGCCCAGCAGCAAGGTGGAGGAATTGGCCGCTGACACCCGCTTGCAGGAAATTGCGCGTATGCTCGGGGGGCATGCCGACTCCCCTGCATCCATCAGCCACGCCAAAGAAATGGTGGCACAGGCCCAAACCCCTGCTTCCTGACGATTCCTGCGTACACCCTCCATGTCCGATACCGACACGACCGCCACCAACACCCTGCCCCGCCAGTTGCGGCTGGTCATGATCAGCGGCATGTCGGGCGCGGGCAAATCGGTGGCCTTGCATGCGCTCGAAGATGCCGGTTACTACTGCGTGGACAACCTGCCGCCCGCCTTGCTGGAGTCATTCCTGCAGGTCATGGAAAAAAGCCTGCCGAGCCTGCACATTGCCATCTCCACCGATGCCCGCAGCAGCGCCGAGGCGCTCGCGGTCATTCCTGAGCAAATCGCCGTGCTGCGCGCACGCGGGGTGGAAGTCATCCAGCTCTTCCTCGACGCCACCAACGAAATCATCATGCGCCGCTATTCCGAAACGCGCCGCAAACACCCGCTGACCAGGGTTACCAGCGACCGTCAACACGAAGACCTGCTCCACGCCATCGAGCGCGAGCGCCTGCTGCTCGCACCGCTGCGCGAAGGCGCCTATGTCATTGACACCACCATGACGCGGGCCGCACAATTGCGCACGCAGATCAAGGAGTTTCTCGCCATCAGCCACCGCCAG
>JAUNUE010000187.1:754-3339 GCA_030538335.1 Allobrachymonas sp.
ACGCTGGTGCTCGAATCGTTCGCCTTCAAGCGCGGCATACCCACCGACGCCGACTATGTATTTGACGTGCGCATGCTGCCCAACCCGCACTACGAAGCCGACCTGCGCCCGCTGACCGGCTGCGACGCGCCGGTGGCAGACTTTCTGGCAAAGCAGCCAAAAGTAGCCGAAATGCACCGGCACATCCGCGATTTTTTGCAGCACTGGCTGCCCGAACTGGCCAGCGACCACCGCAGCTACGTCACCGTAGCCGTGGGCTGCACCGGCGGCCAGCACCGCTCGGTCTACCTCGTCGAACAACTATACAAGGATTTTGTGCTCGACTGGAACTGCCTCAAACGCCACCGCGAAATGGAGCTGGCGCGGGTGTGATGGTGCTCTCAGGGCAAAGGATCATCCGCATTCACGATCATCACTTCGGCAAATCCTTCAGCCGTATCCGGGTGCTGGAACAAGGCAAAGGCATGGCGCACTGTGGATTCGGGCAGGCGCGTTTCCACAGGTAGTTCGCGGTTGCGCTGCAGAGCCAGTTCCGGCGTGATTTCAATCCAGACTGCGGTGGCTGACACACCGTGCTTGTGGGCCAATTGCAATGTTTTTTGACGATGCGTTTTGGCAGGCACGGCCGCATCAAAAAAAACCGCCTTTTCGCCCAAACGATGGAGGTGGTGTTGCACCCAGGTGGTTTTGCCGGCGCGGCTCAAGCCACAAACCACGTACAGCTTCCCGTCAGGCGCGATTTTTGCCAGAGCCTGGTCAAGCTCGGCATAGGCTTGCGCCCACGCCCGATTGGTTTCATCGACCGGGTCCAGGTCGTATTGCACAGGGTCAAGGTAGCGGTTGGGGTCGATATGGACAGACATGGTAAAAAGTGGCGCAAAACTTGAAAAGGAAAAGCTGGCTATTATCGTTTGAAGCTTCTTTTGTGGATGTTTCCAACACGCGGCTCCGGACAAAACTCAATACACTGGCGGCATGCCTTCTGGTTGCGTCTTGAAACGCTTGTGCAACCAGAAATATTCTTCGGGTCGTTGCCTGATCCAGGCCTCAAGATGCGTGTTCATGCGTTGGGTGTCGGCGTACACATCTTCGGTCGGAAAATCGGCCCACGGCTCGCCGAGGTGCACGGTGTAGCCATGCGGCCCCATGAAAGTAATGGCACTCATGACCTGCGCGCGCCCAAGCCGGGCAAAGCGCGACAGCGACGGCACGGTAGCCGCAGGATGGCCAAAGAATTTGACAAATATCGATTCCTGCGGACCGAAGTTCATGTCCGGCAACAGATACAGCACGCCCGCCTTGCGCAAGGCGGCAATCACCGGCCTGATGCCATCGGCGCGCCAGACCGGCAACCCGTTGGGAAAGCGGCCCCGGCCACGGCGGATCCAGCGGTCAAACACCTGGTTGCGCTGCGGGGTGTAGATGGAGATGCAGGCGCGGTCATGCAACAGCGGAATCAGCAGCATGGCGGCAGCATCCATGCCGACAAAATGAGGCGCAAACAAAATGGTGGGCTTGCGCTGTAGCAGCGCCCCGGCGTCGCCCTGCAGATGCAGCCGCTCACGCAACAGGGCCTCGCTGCCATGCCAGAGCCAGATGCGATCCAGCGTGGACTGCGCGAGCCGGATGCAGTGCTGCAAAAGAATACGGCGTCGCCATTGGGCACTTTGATCAGGAAAACACAGGCGTAGATTGGTATCTGCCGCACGCCAGCGATCGCGGCGAATCAGCAGCACCCCGTAAGCCAGCCAGCCAAAAAACACACCCAGATTGCGCCAGAAACCCAAAGGCAAGCGGGCCAGCCTTTCCAGACAGGCATACACCACACGTTCGGTAGCGCTCAGAGGCGGCAAGGCGCGGGCAGAAGGTGCGCTGTGCGCTGCCGGGGCATCGATCAGCGGTGAACTCATGGGGCGTCAGGTTTTTCCGGCGGCGATGTGGAATGCCCCGAGGCGCTGCCGGAGGATGGGACTTGATCAGCTGATGCAGCTTGGGGTGCACTGACAGGCTGTGGGCGTGGCGCACGGTAGCGCGCATAACTCCACATGTATTGTTCAGGCGCCTTGAGTATGAGGCGCTCCATGGCCGCATTGATTTGTGTCACAGCCGCGGTCAGATCGCTGGACAAAGGTTCGGGCAGGCGCTCACTGTGCAGGCGGTAGCCTTGGGCATGGGGCAAACGCTCACCCCAGGCCACCACCATTTCTGCACCCGTTTGCTGCACGAGTTTGGCGGCCAGCGTCATGGTGTAGGCAGGCTTGCCAAAAAAGGGAGCCCATACACCCTGACCTTCAGGCGGCACATGGTCAGGCAAAATGCCCACGGCGCGGCCCTTGCGCAGTTCGCGGATCATGTCGCGTACACCCGCCAATGTAGTGGGCACGGTACGCAGGCCGGGGCGTTCACGCACATATTCCAGCATGTCGGCCATCCAGCGCTGACGTGCAGGACGGTACATCACGGTCAGGTCGCCGTAGCGGGGGCTGAAGCGCTCGGCCACCATCTGCGCGGTGATCTCGAAGCAGCCCAGGTGCGGAGTCAAAAAGACAATTCCTTTTCCCGAAGCATACGCCTCTTCGATGATA
>JAUNUE010000187.1:3349-3947 GCA_030538335.1 Allobrachymonas sp.
GTCGTCTTGCCAGAAATAGGGTACCGGCTTGCCCAGCCACAGCCGGGGCAACTCCAGCATCATGCGGCCATTGTGGGCAATGGCGCCACGCACCTGTTGTGCCGTCAACCCGGCCTGCTTGCGGTTGTCATGCCAGCGTTTGCGGTAACGACCTGACAGCAGGTACGCCAGCCAACCGCTTGCCGTGCCCAAAGCGTGCAACCAGGCCAGCGGAAAATGCGACAGAAAACGGAACAGGCCAACCATAAAAGGCATTGACGAGGAAAAGAGGAAGAACCAACCAGAAATAATTGTGGGCTACTGGGCAACAGAAGAAGCCATGCATGAATTATCTGCGGCCCAGACTGCTAAAATACAAGGCTTGCCGCCGAGTTAACGAGCAACTTGCAGGGCGGCTTGTCTGTATCGCGCATTGTCGCATGCAGATTCCAGCGAGAGGCTTTGCACGGCCGCATCGCACTGCTAAAGCGTTCGCCGGGCTCCTTCTATGGCAACGCGCACTTTTCCTTGTGCTTGCTTCAAAGGAATCTTCTGCCATGGCGAACGACTTTCTCTTTACCTCCGAATCGGTCTCCGAAGGCCACCCCGACAAGGTATC
>JAUNUE010000188.1 GCA_030538335.1 Allobrachymonas sp.
CGAAGACTTTTTGCAGCCCGGCAGCCAGCAGGTGGGTGCGGGCTACGCGCTCTACGGCCCCACCACCATGCTGGTGCTCACCGTGGGCCACGGCGTGTTCGGCTTTACGCTGGACCCGAACCTGGGCCAGTTCATGCTCACGCACCCTGACCTGCGCATTCCTGACGATGCCGACGAATTTGCCATCAACGTGGGCAATGCGCGCTTCTGGGAGCCGCCCGTCAAGCGCTATGTGGACGAGTGCCTGGCCGGCAAAAGTGGCCCGCGCAACAAGGACTTCACCATGCGCTACGTGGCCAGCCGCGTGGCCGAAGCGCACCGCATCCTCATGCACGGCGGCGTGTTCATGCACCCGCGCGACACACGCGACCCGGCAAAACCGGCCAAGCTGCGCCTGCTGTACGAGGCCAACCCGATCGGCTTCTTGATCGAGCAGGCGGGCGGGCGCGCCTCCACGGGTTACGAGCCGGTGCTCGAAGTGCAACCACAAGACATTCACCAACGCATCGGCCTGATCTGCGGCTCGCGCAACGAGGTGGAACTGATCGAGCAATACCACGAAGAAAAGCTCCAGAACATCACCCTGCACAGCCCCCTGTTTGGCGAGCGCGGCTTGTTCCGCAATTGAATCTCAAATACGGGAGCAAATCCAGAACGCAGAGTTCGCAGAGTAAAAACAGAGGTAATCATGACTGGAAAACCAGCAGTTTTGAGTACAACGGATGCGCGAAGCACTTATGAATGCTGGCTTTCTTGTTCCCCCTGAAAATCGCCATTTTGTTTGGCTATAAATTGTTCCCTCAAGTCATTGAAAACAGCGATATCCATTAATCAATCGAATGATTGTCAAAAACAAATCGTGAGCCATTTATTTTCTGCGCCCTCTGCGTAACCTCTGCGTCCTCTGCGTTCTGTACCCGTATCCAACCCAGCCCCAAATTTCAAAATCCCCGCTTTATCAACTTCCAGGGACACACGCCATGTCTGAACACCACCCCATCATCGCCATCACCGGATCGTCGGGCGCTGGCACATCCACCGTTACGCGTACCTTTGCCGGCATCTTCGCGCGCGAGGGCGTGCGCTCTGCCGTGATCGAAGGCGACAGCTTCCACCGCTACGACCGCAAGGAAATGAAGGCCAAGCAGGCCGAGGCCGAAGCCAACGGCGACCGGCACTTCAGCCACTTTGGCATAGACAACAACCTGATTGGCGACCTGCAAGACCTGTTTGCCACCTACGCCAAAACCGGCAAGGGCCGCGCGCGCAAATACCTGCACAATGCCGAAGAAGCCGCGCCCTACAAGCAGGAGCCGGGCACCTTCACCCCGTGGGAAGAGCTGCCCGAATCCGATGTGCTGTTCTACGAAGGCTTGCACGGCGCCGTCGTCACGCCCGAATACAACGTGGCGCAATACCCCGACCTGCTGATCGGCGTGGTGCCCGTCATCAACCTGGAATGGATCCAGAAACTCTGGCGCGACCAGAAAATGCGCGGCTACAGCAGCGAAGCGGTTACCGACACCATCCTGCGCCGCATGCCCGACTACGTCAACGTGATCTGCCCGCAGTTCTCGCGCACGCACGTCAACTTTCAGCGCGTGCCGGTGGTCGACACCAGCAACCCCTTCATCGCCAAAGACATCCCCAGCGCCGACGAAAGCATGGTCGTCATCCGCTTTGCCAACCCCAAGGGCATCGACTTCCCCTACCTGCTGTCAATGATCGACGGCAGCCACATGAGCCGCGCCAACACCATCGTCGTGCCCGGCGGCAAGATGGAGTTGTCGATGCAACTCATCTTCACCCCCTTCGTCTGGCGCATGATGGAACGCATGCGCAAGTTTGCGGCGGGGTAAGCGTCCCTCAAGAATTTCTTGTTGCCTGCCGAATCGTTGCCATTCCACGCAGACGGAAATCCATGCAGTTCCAAGCCCTCTCCCTCTGGGAGAGGGTAGGGGTGAGGGCTGCAACAGAAAAAACCTGATCGCCACCTTCGCACTTTGTGGCGAAAAAATCTGCAAGATGAACCCCTCGCCCCTTGCGGGATAGGGGTAGGGGGAGAGGAGTAGCTCCAACTGTAGCTCCCCAACGCACCGAAATGTGCGAAAGATCCGTTCGCACTGAGCCATTCAACTGCGCGGATGACAAACCCGTAGAAGTACAAGAACCAGCTTGGCCCAATTCTCCGGCAACCCCATATCCGTTCGCACTGAGCCTGTCGAAGTGCAAGTAATGGGTTTCAAAGTCCCGATCAGCCTGGATTCCATGTAGCTCAAACCCCTCGCCCCTTGCGGGAGAGGGGCAGGGGAGAGGGGATAGCTCCAACCGTAGTTCCCCAACGCACCGAAATGTGCGAAAGATCCGTTCGCACTGAGCCATTCGACTGCGCGCATGACAAGCCCGTAGAAGTACAAGAACCAGCTTGGCCCGATCACTCCGGCGAACTCTCTATCCGTTCGCACTGAGCCTGTCGAAGTGCAAAAGAAGCCAGCCTGCCCAATCGCTCAATCAACCCCTACATCATCCCATCCAGCGGGCTCACCACCCCGCGCCCGCCCCGGTTCAGCACATGCGTGTAAATCATGGTCGTGCTCACATCGCTGTGCCCCAGCAGCTCTTGCACCGTGCGAATGTCGTAGCCCGATTCCAGCAGATGCGTCGCAAAACTGTGCCGCAGCACATGCGGGCTTACCGCTTTGGCAATGCCCGCATTCTCCGCAGCCGCCTTCAGCCGCCGTTGAATCAGCTTTTCATCCAGATGGTGCCGTCGCACCGCACCTGAACGCGGATCCACCGACAAACGCTGCGCCACAAACACATACTGCCACGCCCACTCGCGCGGCGCGTTGGGGTGCTTCACCGCCAGCGCATCGGGCAGATACACATCGGCGCGGTTCGCGGCTACATCCGCATCAAACAGCACCCGCCGCTGCGCCAGGTGGCCGCGCAAATCGCCTACCAGCATGCGCGGCAACATCGTCACGCGGTCTTTGCCGCCTTTGCCGTCGCGAATCACGATTTCGTTGCGCACAAAATCCACATCTTTCACGCGCAAACGCGTCCCTTCCAGCAGGCGCATGCCCGTGCCATAAAGCAAACGGCACAGCAATTGCGGCACCGGGTCTACCACACAGGCCAGCAACTGCTGCACCTCCAGCCGATTCAACACCGTGGGCAAACGCTGCGGTTTTTTGGCGCGGGTCACGTCGTTGAGCCAAGGCAACTCCTGCCCCAAAACCTGCTGGTACAAAAACAACAAAGCCGCCAGCGCCTGGTTCTGCGTACTGGCCGACACATTGCGCTCCACCGCCAAATGCGTCAAAAACGCCTCTACCTCTGCCGCCCCCATCTCCAGCGGATGCCGCTTGTTGTGAAACAGCACAAAGCGCCGAATCCAGTCGACATAAGCCTTCTCTGTGCGTAAACTGTAGTGCAGCACCCGGCACCGGTTGCGCACCTGATCCAGCAAGCGCAGCTTGGGCGGCGCGGCAGAGTCAGAGGCTGGGGTGCTTGATGGAACTTGCATGACCGTATTTATAGAGACACAGCATGGAAAACGCAAGTTTATTGGACTAAATTTGTAGATTATTGGACGGTTTTGACGTCCATTTAACGTTAGGCAGTTTTTGGGTTTTCAGGTTTGAATCGCTGTGCCGCAAACATCGCCTTCAGTGTGCAAGCGTCTTTCAGGGCATTTCTCCCTTGTAGGCCGTGCCCATACTGCAGGTTGTTGAATCACCGTTTTCAGTCTTATCATTTGGTTGGTTTTGGCGGTCTGCACATCAAGCAGCTTTTTAATTCAAAGGCCGCAGGTACTTTCGGGTTGTGTCACGGTTGCGCTTCTTCTGGCCTAACCCGTCGGTCAAGCGGACGGCCAAACCGCTACGCGGTTTGCCTTCCCTC
>JAUNUE010000189.1 GCA_030538335.1 Allobrachymonas sp.
GCAGGCGCTGCCAGGCCACGTCGCGGTTGCTGTGCTGGCTGCGGCTGTCCTGGCATTGCACGACGATGCCGGTGGGGATGTGCGTCAGGCGCACGGCCGAGTCGGTTTTGTTGATGTGCTGGCCACCGGCGCCGCTGGCGCGGTAGGTGTCCACACGCACGTCAGACGGGTCGATCTCGATTTCGATCGAGTCGTCAATTTCAGGGTAGACAAACACGCTGGCAAAGCTGGTGTGCCGTCCGCCCGATGAGTCAAACGGCGACTTGCGCACCAGGCGGTGCACGCCGGTTTCGGTGCGCAGCAGGCCAAAGGCGTAGTCGCCTTCGATCTTGATGCTGGCGCTTTTGATGCCTGCTACGTCACCCGGTGTTTCTTCCTGGATTTCGACCTTGAAGTCTTTGCGTTCGGCATAGCGCACATACTGGCGCAGCAGCATGCTGGCCCAGTCGCAGGCCTCGGTGCCGCCCGCGCCGGCCTGGATGTCGAGAAAGGCGTTGTTCGGGTCAGCCGGCTGGCTGAACATGCGGCGAAATTCCAGCCCCTCGATGCGCTGCTCGATGTCTTTTGCATCGGCTTCGATGGCGGCCAGTGTGGCGTCGTCGTCTTCTTCGCTGCTGAGTTCGTAGAGTTCGGTGGCGTCTTTAAGTTCCTGCGTTAACTCATCCAGCACCAGCACGACGTCGTCAAGCGCCTTTTTTTCCTTGCCCAGTTCCTGGGCTTTTTTCGGGTCGTTCCAGACAGCCGGATCTTCGAGCGCGGCGTTGACGGTTCTCAGACGTTCTGCCTTGGCAGCGTAGTCAAAGATACCTCCGTAAATCTTCCGCACGCTCGCTCAGGTCTTCAAGCGTGTGGCCAATGGTATTGATGTGTTCTGCTTCCATGGAGGGTGTCCTGTGTATCGTCAATGGGATAAATATAGGTACGCCGCAAGCTTGCGGCGACGGGCCGAATCGCTACGGCCCGGGTGGCAGTTACAGCCAAGGCCGCGATTTTCGCATGTTTGGATATCAGCAGGGGGACGGGATGTTCCGCAAGCGCGCACGCCGCGCTGTCAAAACGCTTTGCGCCGTTCGCCCTTCAACAAGCTCAGGGCGAACGGTTGTACAGGTCAGGGCCTGGACGCTGGTTTTTCTGGCGTTGCAGGTGGCTTGGTGTCGCCTTTGCCTGCTTGTTCGCCTGCCTTGGCTGTTTCTTCGGCCTTGCGCACAGTTTTGGTCTGGCTGGCCACCACCGGCAGCCCCTTGAGCTTGTTGAGCGCCTGGATCAGCGGGAAGTCTTCGGCGCTGCCAAATTCGGGCAGGCGCCATTTTGGGTCGGCCTTGGTTTGCTCTTCGAGCTTTTTCAGGGCTTCTTCGCGCTGCCTGGTGCGTTCGGGATCAGGTTTTTCGGCACCCTGGCCGCTGCTGATATGCTGGTCGAGATCGGCCTCGCGCTCGCGCAGGGCTGAAAGCACATTGCCCTTTTCGGTTTCATCGACCATCACGTCAGGCACGATGCCAGTGGCCTGGATCGACTTGCCGCTGGGCGTGTAGTAACGCGCGATGGTGATCTTCAGGCCCGTATCCGGCCCCAGCGGGCGCACGGTCTGCACCGAGCCTTTGCCAAAAGTCTGGCTGCCCATGATGGTGGCGCGCTTGTGGTCTTGCAGGGCGCCTGCAACAATTTCGCTGGCGCTGGCCGAGCCTTCGTTGACCAGCACCACAAGCGGAATCGTCTTGAGGTTGGCAGGCAAGCCCTGCAGCGGGTCGCGGCGCAAAATCGAGCGCGAGTAGTCTTGCGGACGTGCGCGGTAGATGGTGTTGCTGTCGGAGAGTTGGCCTTTGGTAGATACCACCGGCACATCTTCGGGCAGGAAGGCGGCAGAAATGGCGATGGCCGCATCGAGCAGGCCGCCCGGGTCGTTGCGCAGGTCAAGCACCATGCCCTTCATGCCGGGGTTTTCGCGCAGCAGCGTGCCCACTTTCTGGGCAAAGTCTTCGACCGTGCGCTCCTGAAACTGGGTGATGCGCACCCACGCGTAATCAGGCTCTACCATTTTGAGCCGCACCGATTGCGTGCGGATTTCGGCACGCGTGATGGTGACGGTAAAGGTGCGGTTTTCGTCTTTGCGGAAAACGGTCAGCACCACTTTGGTGTCGGCCTTGCCGCGCATGCGCTTGACGGCGTCGCTGATCGACATGCCGCGCACGGCCTTGTCGTCGATGCGGGTGATGAGGTCGCCCGCCTTCAGCCCCGCCTTGTCGGCAGGCGAGCCTTCGATGGGGGACACGACCTTGATCAGGCCGTCTTCCTGGCTGATTTCAATACCCACGCCAACGAACTTGCCGCTGGTTTCTTCCTTGAATTCCTTGAAGGCCTTCTGGTCGTAATACTGGGAATGGGGGTCAAGTCCAGAGACCATGCCTGAGATGGCGTCGCTGATGAGTTTTTTGTCGTCGGTTTGCTCGACATAACTGCTCTTGATCATGCCGTACACAGCGGCAAACTGCTGCAATTCCTGCAGCGGCAGCGGTCTGCTCTGGTTGCTTGCCAATGTTTGCACCGATACGGTCGCCAAGGCGCCCGTAACAATACCCACAGTTACCCAACCGGCGGTCCTGAATTTAGAACCCATGAATCAAGCCTTTCTCGCAGCGATATAACGCCCCTGCCGCCCCGTGCAGGAACCAGCTGTGAACTATACACCGCCGTGCCTATGTCTGCAGGGGCAGCAGACCCACCAGAGTGTGACAAATGTAGCGACGGCAGGTGTTAACGATGCGCTTATTTTTTTCCCTGTGCGGCCACAGCCGCGGTGGCTGCTGCCACGGCGGCGGCATCGCCCAGGTAATAGTGACGCTGCGCCTTGAGCTGGTCGTCAAGTTCGTAGACCAGCGGAATGCCGTTGGGGATGTTCAAGCCCACGATGTCGCTGTCGGATATCTGGTCAAGGTGCTTGACCAGCGCCCGGATCGAATTGCCGTGCGCCACGATCATCACCCGCTTGCCCGCCAGCAGGGACGGGACGATTTTTTCATCCCAATAAGGCATGACGCGTGCCACGGTGTCTTTCAGGCACTCGGTCAGCGGCACAGCGCCTGCGGGCAGGTGGGCGTAGCGCGGGTCGTTGCGTTCGCTTTGGGGATCATCGGCAGCCATGGCCGGAGGCGGCGTGTCGTAGCTGCGCCGCCAGACCAGCACCTGCTCATCGCCGTACTTTTGCGCAGTTTCGCTTTTGTTCAGGCCCTGCAGGGCACCGTAATGGCGCTCGTTCAACCGCCAGTCGCAATCGGTCGGCAGCCAGGGGCACTCCATCGCATCCAGTGTATGCCACATCGTATGAATGGCGCGTTTGAGCATGCTGGTATAGGCCGCATCGCAGTGCAGACCCTGCTCCTTGAGCAGCTTGCCAGCTTCCGTGGCTTGCGCCACACCGGTGGGCGTAAGCCCCACATCGCTCCAGCCAGTGAAGCGGTTTTCAAGGTTCCAGGTCGATTCGCCGTGGCGGATAAGTACAAGTTGGGGCATGAGAGATACGGGAATTGGAAAAGCAGAAGTGTGTGCAGGTGCTTGGCAAAGCCAATGCGTGAAGCCGCAAGGTGCTACGGAATGACAAGAATTGGAATCAATCTGTTCTTATGGTTTTCGAAGGTATTGTAGGTGAGTGTGCTCATCAAGCATTGTCAAGTGCGTATGGAACAAAAAAGCCGGGGAGGGCCGGCTGAAGTAAAAGTGCAGATACTGTTTTTTACATGGGGTCGCCAAAATCGTTGGGGCCATGATCCCCTTCTTTGGCCAGCCAGAAAATCAGCGGGATAAGCCCAATGATGGTGAAGGACAGAAGCTGCCACCAGCCGCTTTTGCCAATATCGTGCAGCCTGCGTGTAGCCACGGCCATGCTGG
>JAUNUE010000190.1 GCA_030538335.1 Allobrachymonas sp.
CTGGGCCACCAGCACGGTGTAGGCCTTCCACACACGGTGCAAGCCCAACGACATCAGGTCGTTCATCAGGTCGTACCGGGGCGCCACCGAGTCAAACACGTCGCGCACACGGCCCGCCTTTTCGCCTTCGTCGATGGTTTCAAAACCGAAATGGGTCTGGGGCATGGGAAAACCTTGCTGGAAATGGTGGAGCTTACTGGCCTTTATTGTCCATGATTGTTTGCGTGTTGGGTACTACCAACTCGGCGTTGACTGCAAAGTACGTAGATACGAGACCGAACGCAGAGGACGCAAAGGTTTCGCAAAATACGCAGAAACATGAAATCAATGAAGCGCCCCCATACAGGCATACCTGTTCTGCAACTCTACCAGTCTCTATATCTATATTTCCGTTTTTGTATTTTTCTGCGTATTTTGCGTATCTTCTGCGACCTCTGCGTCCGGTTGTTTTGCAGCTTTGTGCCAGGGACTTCAACGCCGGTCATGCAAGGCATGCGCGATGGTGCCCAGATCAACATATTCCAGTTCGCTGCCCAGCGGCACGCCGCGTGCCAGCCTTGTCACGCGCAGGCCGCGTGCGCGCAGTTGCTCGCCGATGACGTGGGCTGTCATCTCGCCGTTGGCGGTGAAGTTGGTGGCGAGGATCACTTCCTGCACTTCGCCGTTTTCCACCCGCTGCAGCAGGCGGTTGATGCCGATGTCGTGCACGCCCACACCGTCGAGCGGGCTGAGCTTGCCCATCAGCACAAAGTACAGGCCCTTGTACGACAGGGTGCGCTCCACGGCCGACTGGTCGGCAGGCGTTTCGACCACGCACAGCTTGCTGCGGTCGCGGGCCGCATCCTGGCAGGTTGTGCAGATGTCGTGCTCGGTAAAGGTATGGCACAGGGCGCAATGGCGCACGCTGTCAACCGCATGGGTCAGCGCCTGCGCCAGTTGCCGTGCGCCGGCCGGGTCGTGCTGCAACAGGTGGTAGGCCATGCGCGAGGCCGATTTGACGCCCACGCCCGGCAGGCGGCGCAAGGCTTCAATCAGGGCGTCAAGGGCGTTGTGGGGCATGGAAATGGCGGCTTGCAAAAGGGCGTAGCGAGCGGGATGAGCTAGGCGGACGGAGCGCAGCAACCGGAGCGTACTGGAAGTACGTGAGGATTGTGAGCACCGCCCAACAACGCAGATCGCCCGCGCAGTAGCCCTAGAAGGGAAACTTCATGCCGCCCGGCAACCCCGGCATGCCCCCCGGCATATGCTTGGACATATGCGCTTCAGTGGTTTCTTCGACCTTGCGCACAGCCGCGTTGAAGGCGGCGGCCACCAGGTCTTCGAGCATGTCCTTGTCGTCTTCGAGCAGGCTCGGGTCAATTTCCACACGTTTGACATCGTGCTTGCAGGTCATGGTGACCTTGACCATGCCCGCGCCCGATTCGCCGCTGACTTCCATCTGCGCGAGTTCTTCCTGCGCTTTTTTGAGGTTGTCCTGCATGGCTTGCGCCTGTTTCATCAGGCCAGCGAGTTGGTTCTTGTTGAACATGGTGGGGTTCTCCTGCTGAAAATCAAAAAAGCAAAACCGCTGGCTGCGGCAAGGGGTCAGTTCGGCTCCTGGGCGTCGCCACAGTCTGCCGGACGGCTGGATGTGATGCTGCCCGGCGCGATGCGCGCACCGTAATCGCGCATCATAGCCTGCACAAACGGGTGGGCGGTGAAGGCCTCGAAGTTGGCCTGTTGCTGCTGCATGCGGTCGGCCGCGAGGCGCAGCGCGGGGCAGTCGACCACGCGGCCATACTCCACCTGCAGGCGCACCGGCTGGCCGTGGATGGCGGCAATGGCCTGCTCCAACCGCTTGCGGTTGGGTTCGTGGTTGAGGGTTTCGTTCTCCACCCGCAGCAACCAGCGCACCGGGCCCGCATCGGGCGGCACGCTGTCGGCAACCTGCTGGTGCATCAACTGCGCCTGCAACAGCAGCTCGCGCGCAAAACCATTGAGCACGCCCTGTGCACAGATTTGTTGCGCCAGGTCAAACCATATCTGGCCTGCCTCGGTGGGCACCAGGCGCGGCGCGGTCTTGGGGCTGGATGCGGGTTGTGGCGTGCTTGCGGGTTGCGCACGGAAAGCGGGGCCTGGCTCGGGCTGCTCGCGCACTGGCAGCGCCAGCGCCGTATCGGGAGCCGCCACGGCTATTTCTGCAGCGGCTTGTTTGATTTGCGCCTGCGCAGCGGACGGAGCGCCGTTTGGCAGGTCTTCCCACGGCGGGACGCTGCTTGCCTGTTCAGGTGGCTTTTCTTGAACAACGGTTTCGGGTACTTTTTGCACCGAGGGAGCAGGCACAACCTGCTGTGCTTGAACCGGCGTGGGTACTGCTTGCGCAGCAGCCTTGACCTGCTCAGGCGGGGCTGTTTTCAGTGTTTTTTTTTCAGCCCCGGTTTCAGCGCCAGCCTCTTTGCCCGTCTGCTTGAACGGCAGCAGGCGCAGCAGCACCATCGTCAACCCCGCGTATTCATCGGGCGCCAGACCCAGTTCTGCGCGGCCATGGATGCACAGGCTGTACAGCAGTTGCGTTTCGTCCGCAGGCATGAGCGTGGCGAGGTGCGCGGTTTGTTGGGCATCAGGATCGGTCTCATTCACCGCCATACCGGGCACGGCCTGGTGCACGGCCATGCGTTGCAGCACGCGCGCCATATCCTCGAGCGTGGTGGCGGCAGACAGCCCCGCCACGCGCAACTGGTCAGACAGTTCGACCACCGCCTTGCCATTGCCCGCAGCCAGCGCCTCGATCAACTGGAACACCATGGTGCTGTCAACACTGCCGAGCATCTGGCGCACCAGGGCCTCATCGACTTTGCCTGAACCAAAAGCAATGGCCTGGTCGGTCAGCGACAGGGCATCGCGCATGGAACCACGCGCGGCACGCGCCAGCAGGTGCAGGGCTGCCGGTTCGGCGTTGATGCCTTCGGCCTGCAACACCTGCTGCAGATGGGCAAACACGGTCTCAGGCGCCATGGGCCGCAGGTTGAACTGCAGGCAGCGGCTCAACACCGTGACTGGCACTTTCTGCGGATCGGTGGTGGCGAGCACAAATTTGAGGTATTCGGGCGGCTCTTCGAGCGTTTTCAACATGGCGTTGAACGCCGTGTTGGTAAGCATGTGCACTTCGTCGATCATGAAGACCTTGAAGCGCCCCTGCACCGGCTTGTAAACAGCCTGCTCCAGCAGACCCTGCACCTCGTCCACGCCACGGTTGCTGGCGGCGTCCAGCTCGGTGTAATCAACAAAACGGCCCGCGTCAATTTCAGTGCAGGCCGGGCACTGCCCGCACGGGGTGGCGGTGATGCCGCCGTTGCCATCGGCACCCGTGCAGTTGAGCGATTTGGCCAGAATGCGCGACACCGTGGTCTTGCCTACGCCACGCGTGCCGGTAAACAGGTAGGCGTGGTGCAGGCGCTGCTGGGTCAGCGCATTGGTGAGCGCCTGCACCACATGCTCCTGCCCCACCATTTCACCAAAATGACGGGGGCGGTATTTGCGGGCGAGAACCAGATAGGACATGGGGTGATTCTAGCTTTTGGGCTGGCCTGGATACGGACAGCCGGACGCAGAGGACGCAAAGGATACGCAGAAAACGCAAAAACAGCCTTAAAAATTTTCTGATTTTTCTGCAAACTCTGCGCTCTTGACCACGTATTTCCCACCTCCTGTCAAGGCTGAGATTGAAAAGGCATTGTGTTTGGAGACGTATACACCCCAGCCCTCTCCTTGGCAGGGAGGGTGCCATAGGGTACATATTTCGCTATGCTAGGCGGCATTGAGTATCTATTCAGGAATTTTTTGCGTTCTCTGCGTATCCTTTGCGTCCTCTGCGTC
>JAUNUE010000191.1 GCA_030538335.1 Allobrachymonas sp.
GCGGCGGCTCGCAATGACACAAGGCTTGGCGCAGTAGCAGGGTGGGCATTTATGCCCACGCGGCACGAGGCATAATCATCTGCACAAGGGCCGCTTTGCATCAGGCACACGCGCCACGCCAATGGCATTGCGCTGCAAAAGCTGGCTGGTCTGAATCACATGGCACCACGGAGGGCAAACCGATGAAGCAACTTTGCAAAGCAACCATATCTGCCTGTATGGCGGTACTGGCGTCCAGTGCGATGGCGCAGTTTTCACAAGAGCAAGTCAACCGCAATGCAATAGACGCGATGCGAAACGAAGAATTGATCCGCAACAGCAATTCAGGCCCCAGTGCCGCGCAAATCCGAGAACAGCAACGCCGCGCCCAGGCCGAATGGCAAGCCCGTGAAGATGCCATCCAGGCCAAGATTGCCAATTACAGGGCTACGCCTTATTATGGAACGTTGATTACGCAGGGCAATACCAATCATATTGGTTGGGGCGGCGGCGGGTATATCACCAAAGAGATGGCTGAAAAAAAAAGCGCTTGACGCAGCTTGTACCCATAGCAGTTGCAACATATTGGCCACAATTGCCAGCACGTGTGCTGGCGTTGCTCGACCGCAATGGGCGACAGATGGAAGGCACTGGATTGTGGCGATGGATACCAATCCCAAGCGAGCAGTTGAAAAAGCATATTACGCCTGCGAGCAAAAGCATGGCAGAGGCCACTGCGTATACGCAGAAAATCCCAATGCACCAAAATATTTTGGTACGTATTGCTCCGGATATGATTATGAATCATATGGACACAGCTATTAGGGCATTTATGTCCACGCGGTATGGCATGTCACGCCATACGCGCATAAATGCAACGTGGGCATAAATGCCCACCCTACCTGATTCAACTCGTAAGCTGGATAACCCTCGTAGGGCAGAACCTCCGTCAGGAGATTCTGCCGCACGCGGAAAAACAAGACTGACATGCGTCGGAATCGCTACGCGGTTCCGACCTACGAATCTGATTTACGGGTTGCCCTTCGACAAGCTCAGGGCGAGCGGTATTTATTTACACCGTCCGTTTTCTCTGCGGCCCTCGGCGCACTCTGCGTCTCTGCGGTGAATGGTGTTGCTCCCGCCACCACAGCGCTGCATCAACGGCGCGAACCGGTTGCCGGTGCAGGTTCCCTGACCCGTTGGCACAAGGCATGCGCCAGCCGGTGCAGCGCCTGCCAGGCATCGGCAGGCCAGCCTTCGGCCTTGATGCCTTTGGTAATGCCATCCACCAAATGCGCCGCATGCAGCAAGCGCACCAGCACGGGCGCTTGCAGCCGTGGCAGGGCGCGCTCAAACAGGCGCTCGCGCGGGCCCCATACGCGCTGCTCACGCAAGGCCAGTGGCAGCGGCTTGCCGCCATCCAGCGCCTCGCGCACGCGCTTCAGGGCGCGGATGTCTTCGGCCAACTGGTAGTGCACCATCACTTCGCTTTCGCCCTCGGCTTGCAGGCCATCGAGCACGCGCTGCACGCGCTGTACCTGGCCTGACAGAACGGCTTCGCTGAGCTTGAACACGTCGTAGCGCGCCACATTGAGCACCGCCGCCTCGATCTGCGCCGCGCTCAGTTCACCTGCCGGATACAGCAAGGCAAGTTTCTGTATCTCTTGGTGTGCGGCGAGCAGGTTGCCTTCCACGCGGTCGGCAAAAAAACGCAACGCATGTTCACCCTCTTCGCCCGACGCCACATGTTGATCCTGCTGGCGCAGGCGGCTGGCAATCCAGCGCGGCAAGGCCTGGCGCTCAACGCCTTCAATGGCAACGCTCACGCCATGCTGTTCCAGCGCGGTAAACCAGTTGCTGGTTTTACCCGCCTTGTCGAGCCGGGGCAAGGTCACCAGCAGCACGGTGGCATCGTTGCCTGCCGCGCTTTGCGCCAGTTGCGCCAGCGCCGTGGCGCCCTCCTTGCCGGGCTTGCCGGTGGGGATGTGGATTTCGACCAGTTGCCGCTCGGCAAACAGACTCAGACTGTTGCTGGCAGCCAGCACGCCGCTCCAGTCAAAATGCGCGCCGCTGACGGTGTGGCTGCTGCGTTCTGCTGCGCCTTGCTGGCGTGCCCCGGTGCGGATGGCATCAGCCGCTTCCTGCACCAGCAAAGGCTCGTTGCCGTGCAGCACGTACAGGCTGTGCAGGCCTTTTTGCACATGGCCCGCCAACTGCTCCGGCTTGATTTGCATCGCACTTACCCCGGTTTTTTGCCGGCGGCCGCAAGCCGGCGCAGCACCTGCTGCACCACATCGTTGCGCATGTCGCGGAACAGGATCTCAAACTCCTGCGATTTGGCCGAAGCCTGGCTTTCGTTATAGCTGACAAAGCGACGCAGGGAGATGGGCGCATTTTCGATCAGCACCTGGCCGTTGGCGTCGGTCAGGCTGAAGTTGAAGTAGCGCCGCAGCTCCACTTCGCGCACCTGTGCGCTGGTGCTCAGCGCCGATGATTCGCTTTCTTCGCGGTCATCGAGCACGGCAAGCACGGCGTCTGCCCCTTCGGCCTTGTCGGTAACGACCACCTTCTGCGCCGCCAGCATGCGTTTGAGCGCATTGACCTGCGCCGACGCGCCTGCAATATAAATCGACTGGAAGGGGTATTGGTAAGTCTCGCCCAGCCCGCGCAGGCGAAAGCCACAGCCTGCCAGCACAAGCGCGGCAGCAAATCCGGCAAAAGCCATCCATTGGCGACGGTTGATTGTCTGCATTTACACCACCACATTGACCAGGCGCTTGGGCACCACGATCACCTTTTTGGGTTGCGCGCCGGCAGCGTGTTTGGCAAATGCCTCGCTTGCCAGCGCAATGGTCTCGATCTGCTTCTGGTCGGCCGCTACGGGCACCTGGATGCTGCCGCGCAGCTTGCCGTTGATTTGCAGCATGAGTTCGACTTCGTCCTGCACCAGCGCAGACTCATCGGCTTGGGGCCAGGGGGCATCCAGCATGCCGCCCACCGTCTTGGCATAACCCAACGCATCCCACAACTGACAGGTGATGTGCGGGCACACCGGGTACAGGCAGCGCAGCAGCAGCGACACGCCTTCGGACAACACGGCCTTGTCGCCCTCGCTGCCGTCGGGCTTGAAGCCTTCAAGCGCGTTGAGCATCTTCATGCAGCCCGATACCACCGTGTTGTACTGCATGCGCTGGTAGTCATAGTCCACCTGCTTGAGCACAATATGCAGTTCGCGGCGCAGTGCCTTGGCCTCGGCACGCAAAGCCGCCTGATCCAGCTTGCTGCCGGTGGCCTGCACCAGCGCGTCGTGGTGCTTGTGGGCAAACAGCCAGACCCGGCGCAAGAAGCGCGAGCTGCCTTCCACGGCAGAATCGTTCCACTCCAGCGTCAGCTCGGGCGGCGAGGTAAACATGGTGTAAAGCCGTGCGGTATCGGCACCGTATTTGTCGATCAGGTCTTGCGGATCGACACCGTTGTTTTTGGACTTGGACATGGTGCCCACGCCTTCAAAGTCGATGGGCGTGCCTGCGGGCAGCGGCTTGCCATCAGCGCCTTGGGCGTAGTCCACGGCGTTTTTGAGCTTGGCGCCAACGATCTTGCCGCTGTCGTCAAACACATGCTCCACATCGTGCGGCCAGAAATATTCCTTGCCGCCCTTTTCGTTCTTGCGTGAATAGATGTGGTTCAACACCATGCCCTGCGTGAGCAGGCGCTTGAACGGTTCGTCGATCTGCACCAGGCCCAGATCGCGCATGACCTTGGTCCAGAAGCGTGCATACAGCAGGTGCAAAATCGCGTGTTCGATGCCGCCGATGTACTGGTCCATGCCACCCGCACGACGAGAATC
>JAUNUE010000192.1 GCA_030538335.1 Allobrachymonas sp.
GCTTTGAGCGGCTCACATAACGAAAGCCCCCGGCTTTGCCGGGGGATGGTTACTCGCGCTGAAAACGGCCTTGCAATGGTGGCGTGCACTACGGATATGCCTGACGTAACTCCGCAAATGATCGACTGGTGGTTTGGCTGGCACCTGCCTGAATCGGAACGTTACAGGCTTTGGCATCCATTGGCGCATGTTCGTGCACGAGTTAAGGATGATCGATCTAAATTGCCTGGTGACCGCGAGAAGTACGTAGGAAATGTATCTTCTGTTGATGAGTACATTGGAGAGAAGCTCATGCGGCTTGATATCGCATTTTTTGATCCGAAGGAAATAGGGCTTGCTCATGTCTACGAAAAAGGGGCTACGGCAATTTGTGCCAGAACGTCTGATCGCGCTCTGAATGGAGATGGTGGGCACTTAATTCATTTGGTTAGAAGGACAGATACGGGCAGTGAGATGAGAAGTGTGTTCTGGCTTGGTGAACTCAACTTGAAATGGCCAATAATTGGCCGTCTGATAAAGCCGGTATTGAATACTCCAACGGTCCGCAGGGTTTTAGTTACTAACAAAATGGCAGAGGATCTCCTTCGACATTGCGCAGAGGAGATGAATCATCTCCCGCGGTTCCTCCCGGCGCTGTATGCGGAGATGGCTGGCGGGTCGGCCAACAATTCGTAGCAGGTACGATGGCCCTGAGGGGGCGCGGCCTGAACTCAAACGATATGCCCCTGTTACAAGTGAGCTTTGACCACATCCATGCGATCAAGAAAGCAGGGGCGAATCCTGAATCAATTGGCTGAAACGGACGTGTTTCAGTTGCGAAAAAGACAAAAGAGGCTATTGCGCCCAGCGCAACTGGATTTTCCAGCCCGTGGCAGACAGCGCAGGTAGCAGCACCGCTTCGGCATTCTTTTTGGCGGTTTCAAGCACCTCTTTGCTGCCACAGGTGCTTGCAATATTCTGCTGGGCTTTGTTCAAGGCCGCAGCAATCGCCTTGGCGCGGTTGTCTGATCCGGGCAGCAAAGGCTCAATCCCGGTGCCGGTAATGGCATAGAAATACGAGCCGCCTTTTTCGCGCGTTTCGTGGTTGACACGGGCGGATACGAGTTTTGGGGCGGGCAGCAGCACCACAGCCGATTGCGTGGCGCGGTTGATCTCCTGGTATTTCGCTTCGCGCAAATCGGTACCCACCATACAGTCGCCACGCGCTACCAGCAACACTTTGGTGCCGCCCAGGTTCAACTCCCACTGCGTCCACGGAATGTTCTGCGTGATGCTTTCGGTAAATTCCACCACGTCGGCGTAGTTGACCTTGACCGTAACTAGATGGCCCATGTCTTCCAGCGTGACCAGGGCGGGTTGCTGTGGCGGTGGGCTGGCGAATTTTGCACGGTACACCCACGCGCTCAGGGCCAGCAGGGCGATCACAGCCCCCATCGTCCATAATTTACGCATTACCTCTATCCTTCCCTTGCACAGGCTGGAGACGATTGTTGCATACCCCGCAAACCACCTGATAACCGACAGTCTGCATCACAACACACCCATCCATGAACTACGCCATTTTGCTGTCGTACATGCTGGCCATCCTGTTCTTTCTGGGCCCACCCGGCCCGGTCACGGCGCTGGTCATCCACTCCAGCAGCACGGGAGGCCTTCGCAAAGGTCTGTACACGATTGCAGGCACGAACCTGGCGTCGCTGTTGTTGATTGGCATTTCGTTCATCGTCCTGCGCGGATTTCTCGCTGTCAACGAGAACATGCTCACCATCCTCACCCTGTTTGGTGCGCTGTACATGCTGTATTTCGCCTGGTCCATCTTGCGCAGCCAACCCGAAGCGTCTGCAAGCAGTGGGGCAGCCGCCGAGAGCAGGGCAGTGCATCCGCTGCTCAACGGCTTTCTCGTGGGCATTTCCAACCGAAGGACATCATCTTCTTTTTGTCGTTTTTCCCAACCTTTCTGGCGGTCACGCACAACATCTACCTGTCGATGGCGGTTTTGCTGGCGGTGTGGATGGTGATGGACTATTCCATCCTCACCGCCTACGCAGTGGCTTTTTCGCGGTTCATCACGCCACGGCTTGCGGCCCTCATCAACAAGCTGTCGGCCGTTGTGCTGATGCTGCTGGCGGTGTATGCCTTCTACAAGGCAATGACGCAGTTGGTTTGATCCTCTTATCCAATACGGGCAAACAGATGTTATTTGACATAATATACATCGTATCAACTAGATCAGACAGAACGTAGGCAACAGCATCGGCGGCGGTGTCGGGCTGGGCATGGCCGTGCGCTGCGTACGTTGTATGCAAGCCACGGATGGAAGCGTGCCGACTGCGCGAAATTCCTTCATGTCACCGAGCGCACTTTACATAATTGGGAAAACGGCTCCACGGCCGTTCCACCATGGGCTATCAAGCTACTGCGCATCCATCTGCGCTATGAGCTACCCGGCAAGGCTTGGGATGGTTGGGTGTTCCACAGTGGCAAGCTATGGACACCTGAAGGCTATGGGTTAAAGCCTAGCGATGGCGCTTACTGGTCAAACCTTGTGCAGCGTGCACGGGCATTTGGCCGTTTGCTTGAGGAAAACAACCAGTTGAGGCGCGAACTCGCGCAAGCCAAAGCGGCTTTGGCATCTCCTGCTACCAACCCCGGTGCAGGTTTCACAGCATCCCGCTAGAATGGATTGCATGCCCCCTCGCACTGCAAGTGAATCTTTCAAGCCATCTTTCAGAGACTCCTGGCTGAACCAGATGCGCAAGCAATGGCGTGCGCGACCCATGGTTGCTGCGGGTTTGGCGTTGGCTTTGATGGGCGTTGTGCTGCTGTTGGGCTACAGCATGGTGCAGATTCTGGCGGGCAGCCCTCCAGCAGGGTTGCGATGGGCGTTGCTGGGGGGCATGGCGGCTTTCATGACCACCTCGTTGGGCGCCCTGCCCGCTTTGTTTTTGCGCCAGGTGCCGCAAAAGGTTGAAGACACCATGCTGGGTCTGGCGGCCGGCATGATGTTGGCTGCTACCGCTTTTTCGCTGATTTTGCCGGGGCTGGCTGCGGCAGAGGGTCTGCTGCACAGCAAGACCCTGGCAGCAGGCGTCGTGGTATTTGGCATGGCGCTGGGTGTGCTGCTGATGCTGGGTATGGAAGCATTTTTGCCGCACGAACACGAAACCATCGGAGCCGTGGGGCCGGGCCACGAACGCATTGCGCGCATCTGGCTGTTTGTGTTTGCCATTGCCGTGCACAACCTGCCCGAAGGCATGGCGATTGGTGCAAGCTTTGCCCAAGCCGATTTACAGGTCGGCTTGCCTTTGACGATGGCGATTGCGATTCAGGACATTCCCGAAGGACTGGCCGTGGCGCTGGCGTTGCAAAGCGCGGGGTTTTCGCCCAAAAAGTCGGTATTGGTGGCTGCGGCTACGGGTTTGCTGGAGCCGCTGGGCGCCCTGCTCGGTATTGGCCTGTCAAGCGGCTTGGCCATGGCCTACCCCATTGGGCTGGGGCTGGCCGCAGGCGCCATGTTGTTCGTCGTGTCGCACGAGGTGATCCCCGAAACGCACCGCAACGGCCACCAAACTGCCGCCACTTTGGGGCTGATGGCTGGTTTTGCCATCATGATGGTGCTGGATACAGCGTTGGGTTAACAGCCGTTTTTGAAAAATTTATTTTATTTATCCAAGGAAAACCCCCGGCTTTGCCGGGGGACTGCCAAGGTTTGAC
>JAUNUE010000193.1 GCA_030538335.1 Allobrachymonas sp.
CGCGATCTGGAAACGGCAGACATGGCGATTCAGGCCGCGCTTACGGGCCACCTGGTGTTTTCCACCTTGCATACCAACGATGCGCCCAGCGCCATCACGCGCTTGATCGAACTGGGCGTGCCGAGCTACCTGATCAACGCCACCTTGCTGGGCGTGCTGGCGCAACGTTTGTTGCGCACCCTGTGCCCGGCCTGCCGCCAGCCTGACAGCGAAGGTGCGCAACACAAGCTGTTGCTCGAAGCCATCAAACCCTGGAACCTCACGGGTGACTACCGGGGTTACCGCCCTGTGGGCTGCCTGGATTGCCGCATGACGGGCTACCGCGGCCGCACGGGCGTGTACGAGTTGCTCACCATCAGCGATGCGTTCAAAACGCAAGTCTCGCCGCAGCCCGATATCGACGCCCTGCGCCGCCAAGGCATGCGCGACGGCATGCGGCCGCTGCGCCTGTCGGGCGCCTTGCGTGTGGCCGATGGCAGCACCACGCTCGATGAGTTGCTGGCAGCCACGCCCGAGGTGCATTGGGACGCAGCGCGGCAGCCCGATGCGGCCAGGGATGCCGGCGTATCTGACGTTTCTCCAAGCGCGTGAGAATCCGGCCCTTTTCGATCCGGGGCGTGTTGTACGCCTTGTATTACACATGGAGGCTGGTGTTTGCCGGATTGGCAAAATGGGTGGATGACGAATGCCCGCGCTACGGGGCGTCGCTGTCGTACTACACAGTGTTGAGCCTTGCGCCCCTGCTGGTGATTCTTGTGGGTGTGATCGGCATGTTTTTTGGCGAGGGCACCGCGCACGAGCAACTGGTGGGCGAAGCGGCACGTCTGGCGGGCCCGAAAGCGGCTGAAATTGTCAATGCCTTGCTCGTGGCCACGAACAAGCGCGCCGAGGGCTTGACGGCATCCTTGCTGGCTGTGGGCATGTTGCTGGTGGGCGCAACCGGCGTGTTGGTGGAGTTGCGCAAGGCACTTGACCATATCTGGTTCAGCCCCTACCCCGAGAAGCGGCGCGGCTCGGTATGGGGCGCGATTGTGCATGTGGTGCTCACCCGCATGCTGACCTTCGGCATCCTGTTCGCCATCGGTTTTTTGATGGTGATGTCGCTGCTGGTATCAGCCTATATGGCGGCGCTTGAACGCTGGGTAGACAACCAGATGGCGGGCATGCTGGCCTCGGCGCGGGTGCTCAATCCTTTGCTGTCGGTGGGCGTGCTGACTGTGCTGTTTGCCTTTCTCATGTTTGGCCTGCCCACGCGCAAGCCGTCGTGGCGCATTGCCATTCCTGCCGCTGCGATTGCAGCCCTGCTGTTTACCGCGGGCAAAAGCCTGATCGGCATCTACCTGGGTGCTACATCCACCACGTCGGTTTATGGCGCAGCAGGCTCGCTTGTGGCGCTGATGGTATGGGTGTACTACTCATCGCAAATTGTCTTGCTGGGGGCAGAATTCGCCTGGGTAATGCACGCCACGCCCAAGGGCGAATTCCCCGGCTCTGCCGCGTACCTGAAGGTGTACCACGAAGCCTTGTCTTTGCGCCAGCACCAGATCCGCCTGCACGAAGAAGCATCGCAGGCCACGGATGCGGCGGTGGACGGACAGGCGCGTTGACAGGTATCAGCCAGCGGGGGTATTACCTGCCACGCAAGGCGCGCAGCAGTTTCTGCCCGGCGCGGCCATTGGTTGGCATGTTGAATTTGCCCTGTTCCACCTTGATGGCCTCGCGCGTTTTGGCACCAATCAGGCCATCAGCCACACCGATGTCATGACCACGGGCCAGCAACAGCGTTTGCAGTTCGCGGTTTTCGGCGCGTGACAGACCGGGGTCGTCGGTAGGCCAAGGCGTGGCAAAGGCGACCGAGCTGTTTTTGCCGCCCACCAGATCCGACAGGTGCGCAATCGCCAGTGCGTAGTTTTCGCTGGCGTTGTAGCTGTAGAGCGTGTCGAAATTCTTGCCTACCAGAAAGGCCGGGCCTTTGGTGCCCGAAGGCAAGAGCAGGCCCGCGTTGCGCAAGGTGCGCGGCAGCGGCTGGCCACCGGGTAATGTCAGGCCTTGCGCGGCCCAGGCCTCGATGCTGCGGCGGTTTTTGCGCCCCGAGGTGCCCGCGTAGCCTGCAGGCAGCTTCACTTCATAGCCCCACGGCTCGCCTGTGACGTAGCCCGAGCGGCGCAGGAAGTTGGCGGTAGATGCGAGCGCATCGGGCACGCTGTCGATCAGGTCGCGTTTGCCATCGCCGTCACCGTCCACCGCAATACGCAAGAAGGTGCTGGGCATGAACTGGGTCTGGCCGAATGCCCCCGCCCAGGAGCCGGTGAATTTTTCGGGGGCGAAGTTGCCTTCCTGCAAAATCCGCAAGGCGCTGGCAAATTCACCGCGGAAATAGCTTTGCCTGCGCCCGAAGCACGACAAGGTGCCCAGCGACTGCACCAGCAGGCGCCCGCCGGTGATCTTGCCGAAGTTGCTCTCTACGCCCCATACGCCTACCACCACGGCAGGTTCCACGCCGTAGCGTTGCTGGATCTGCTTGAGCGTGGACAACCACTTCTGGTGGGCGGCCTGGCCGTCGGCCACGCGCTCTTTATCGACCAGCATGGCGAGGTAGTCCCATGCGGGCATGGTGAACTCGGGCTGGCGGTTGAGCAGCGGCAATACCGTGGGGTCGGGTTCCAGTTGGGCGACGTGTTGCTGCCAGGTGGCGTTGCTGATGCTGGAAAACGCGGCCGAGTTGCGCAGGCCCGCCAGGCATGAGCGCCATTGGCTGGCATCGAGCGTGGGTGGGGCATCTTGCGCCTGGACACCCAGCGCCATCAGGCAAGCAGCGAGTGCGGGCAAGGTACGGTTGAACAGTTTCATGAAAACAATCCCAAAATGCAGAGAAATGGCTACAGGCAAGCCGTCATGGCCTGTGGGTATCATCCCAGAAAAGAACCGCCAGAAAGCCCTCAAGCTGTAACCTGGTATTTTTATCGCGCAAGTACTAAATATATATTTATATATAATAAATGCATGTTTCCTGTTGACCCGAGCCAGATCACCCTTTTTGCCCAAAGCGCCGTCTTCGGTCTGGGCATTGGGCTGACCATGGGTTTGACCGGGGCGGGCGGGGGTATTTTGTCGGTGCCGGTGCTGCTGCTGGGTTTGGGCATGGGTATGCACAACGCCAAGCCGCTGTCATTGTTGGCAGTGGCCTTGGGAGCCAGCGTGGGGGCCTGGCAGGGTTGGCGCCAGGGCATGTTGCGCTATCGGGCGGTGCCCTATATGAGTTTGATGGGCGCCCTGGTTTCGCCCTTGGGTGGCTGGCTGGCGCTGCAACTGGGGCAGCGCGTGTTGGTAGCGGTGTTCAGCGCGGTTCTGGTGCTGGTGGGTTGGCGCAGCTTGCGGCAACTGTCGCCATCTGCTGCCGCGGCTGAGGCGGCAGTGCCCACCTGCACGGTAGATCCGGCAAGCGGCCGTTTTATCTGGACTCCGGCCTGCTTCATCACGCTCGGCGGCATTGGCGCGGTCACCGGCTTGCTCAGCGGCATGCTTGGCGTAGGCGGCGGCTTTTTCATGGTGCCCATGCTGCAGCGGTTCACCAATCTGCGCTACCAGGTGGTGCTGGTGACGTCGCTGGGCGTGATTGCGCTGGTGTCGGGGGTGACTGCCTTGCAGATACTGGCCCAAGGGGCGTCGCTGGGGGGGGCAATGGCGCTGTATTTCATGGCGGCGACCATG
>JAUNUE010000194.1 GCA_030538335.1 Allobrachymonas sp.
GCCCATGAGGGCGAGCACACCAAAGACCAGCGGGCCGTCAAAGCCCCGGAACAGGTTGAGCAGCAGGCGCCAGAAAGGAGGGCGGTCGAAGGTGGAAAACATGGGCAGAAAAAAGCAAGACCGCCATTATCGCTGTTGTGGGGGCAGGGCAGCATCGGCGAACAAAGGCATATCGGCGTTGATATATTCTGGCGTTGATGGCGTATTTTTTTCCTGATCCAGATCGGCTTGTGCGGCCAGGTGGCCTACACGCACGCCCAACAACCGCAGCGGGCGCGAGAGGTCTGCGCGCTTCAGGCACAGCCCGGCCACGCGGCGCAGCTCACGTGCATCAGCCGTGTAGTGGTCGATGGTCATGGCGCGCGTGGCAATCTTGAAATCGGCATAGCGCAGCTTGATGCCGATGGTTTTGCCTGCATACCCCTTGTGCTGCAAGTCTTCAGCCACCTGCTCGCACAATTGCGTGAAGATGGCGCCCAGTTCGGCCTTGTCGCGCTTGGCGTGCAGGTCGCGGTCAAACGTGGTTTCGCGGCTCAGGCTCACGGGTTCGCTGTGCGTGACCACCGGGTTGCTGTCACGCCCCCAAGCGGCTTCGTGCAGCCACTCGCCGTAGCTGCGGCCAAAGGTTTCCATGAGCCAGACACGATCACGCGCTGCCAGATCGCCCAGTGTGTGGATGCCATGCGCCTGCAATTTGGCATCGGCCTTGGGGCCAATGCCATTGAGTTTGCGGCAGGGCAGGGGCCAGATTTTTTCCTGCAGGTCTTGGGGCAACACAATGCTGATGCCGTTGGGTTTGTTGAACTCGCTGGCGAGTTTGGCCAGCAGCTTGTTGGGCGCTACGCCAATGGAGCAGGTCAGTTGCGTGGCATCAAAAATGCATTTCTGGATCAGGCGCGCGAGCACACGCCCGTGCTCGCGCTGGCCACCGGGCACGTCGGTGAAGTCGATGTACACCTCGTCGATACCCCGGTTTTCCATCACCGGGGCGATGTCGAGGATGATGGACTTGAAGTGGCGCGAATAGCTGCGGTAGCGGTCAAAAGCCACTGGCAGCAAAATCGCCTGCGGGCACAGCCGCGCAGCTTTCATCAGCCCCATGGCCGAACCCACGCCAAAAGGCCGGGCCGCATAGGTGGCGGTGGTGATGACGCCGCGGCCCACATAATCTTTGAGGCGCCGGAAAGCTGCTACCGGAATGCGGTCAGTATCCGTGCCGTAGCGTGCTTGCAGGGCAATGTCGGTATCTTGGGGCGCGCCGCCAATCACCAAGGGCAAGCCCTTAAGCTGGGGGTAACGCAGCAGTTCCACCGAGGCGAAGAACGCATCCATGTCGAGATGCGCAATGCGCCGTGGCAGCGCTTGAGCCATACCCGTCTCTGTCTTGCGTGCAAACGCCCCGGTCAAGGCGCTGCGTTGACCACCTCGCTGCCAATGGCGCTGCGGATGGTGCCGGCGGCCTGCATGCGCTCGGCGTCGGTGCCGAAGGGGCCGATCACCACGCGCCACAGGTCACCACGGGGCTGCACATGTACGAGCGAGGCAAATTGCGGTGTCTTGCTGCGGATGTTGGCAGCCACGCCCTCGGCGTTGGTCTGGTTCGAAAAAGTACCCGCCTGCAGATGAAAACCTGACAGGATTGCAGGGGCGGCCGGGGGCGGAGCCGGGGCAACAACAGGAGCCACCGGAGCTGGCGCAGCCACAGGCGTGCCATCGCTGCGCAGGCTGGCTTCGACCACGGGCGCGCGGGTTGCTGGCGCGCCATTGACGGTGGTTTGTGTGCCTTCTGCGCCCGGTTGCACGGTAACAGTCGTGCAGCCAGCCAGAGTTGCGAGGGCAAGTGCGGCGGCACAGGTTCGGATGTTGAGAACGGAAATGGAAGCAGACATGGCGTCTCCTGGATCAAAAGGCAAACCATCAAGCTGCAGCAGATGGGGATCGCCAAGTCCTGCAGCAGACATGCGTTGTTTGCCCTATTTTGCCACCGCTGCATGTCGCTTGCTGCAAACGGGGCAGTGGCTGCGACAATTGCTCTATTCCTGAGGGTACAAACATCACCATGCAGACACGCTTCATCCTTTTGAACACCAGCCACGCGGGCAATGTGGGCGCCGTGGCGCGCGCGATGAAGGTCATGGGCTTTGATGACTTGGTGCTGGTGCAGCCGCGTTGGCCCGACGTATTGCAACGCACCGAAGCGGTGGAACGTGCCAGTGGTGCCACCGACGTGCTCGACAAGGCGCGCACTGTGCAGACGTGGGAAGAGGCGGTGCAAGGCATCGAACACCTGTGTGCCACTGCTATGACCGCACGCGACTTTGGCCCGCCATTGGCTGCGCCGCGGGAGCATTTTGCCCAACTGGCAGCAGGCCAGGCATCAGCCCATGCAGCAGACAAGACACCCTTGCGCAGCGTGGGGCTGGTATTTGGCAGCGAGCGTTACGGCATGCGCAACGAAGAGGTGTACCGTTGCCATGTCTGCCTGCGCATTCCCACCAACCCGGCGTATGGCTCGCTCAATCTGGCGGCCGCCGTGCAGTTGTTGGCGTATGAGTGGCGGCTGGCATTGGGCGGATTTGCGACGCTTGAAATACCAGCGCAGCAGGAAGTGCAAAGGGCCGATGCGGCGCAGGTACAGGCCATGCTGGCGCATCTGGAGCAGGCGCTGGTGGCCATCGACTACCTGGATCCCGCTGCACCCAAAAAACTGATGCCGCGGCTGCAGCAACTGTTCAACCGTGCCGCTCTCCACGAAGAGGAAATCCATATCCTGCGCGGCATTGCCAAGGCTGCCTTGCAGATGGCGGAGAAGAAAAAAGCGCCTTGAATGGCGCTTTCATGGTTGCGGGATTTATTGCACCAGCTCGCTCAATTTGCGCACTTCTTGTTGCCAGGCATTCCAGTCGGTCTGCAGGCGCTGCGCCAGTGCAATGACGACCACCGAATTGGCGGCGGGTGTGATGTTGATGACGCCCTGGGCGTGCAGCATGACGGAGGTGTCGAGCGGACCCAGGTGGTCAAAATGCTTTTGCAGCCGCTTGTACAGGCGCCAGTAGTCAGTGGCAGCTTCGGCGAGGATGTCAATGTCGGCGGCCTCGCCTGCGCTCTGGATGACCATGCAGGTTTCTGCATCCACCAAGGCGCAAGCCATGATGCCGGGCTGGGCCGCCATGTGTTCAATGGCTTCGCGCAGAATTGCTGTCTTCATGCCTCTTCCAGGGTTTTGGCAGATTGTTTGGCGCGGTACATCACCTGGGCCATCATGCTTTTGCCATTGGCGATCAGGTTCAATACCAACGGTACGTCTTTACGCGGCACGGCCTGCAAAATGGCCAGGCCATTTTCCGTATCGATGGCGATGCTGCGGTATTTGCCCAGGCTGGCCTCGTGCGATACGGCCTCGCCAATGGCGCTAACCGAGCTTGTCATGGCGGCAATGCGCGAAGCCTCGATATCGCCTTTGGCGGCATGGGCCACGTCAAAACCATCGATGGTGGCGATGACCACCGCAGAAAGTCCGTCAACCTCTTGCAGCAAGAGGTTTGCCTCGCGGGCTGCGGCTGCTTTTACGTGATCGGGCAAACTCATGTGGCGTCTTCTCCTAGTTCAATGCCTGCCTCATTCTGGGCAATAAGGGTGTCGAGCAACAACAGTACATCATCCTTGCGGCGCACATCTACTGCCAGCA
>JAUNUE010000195.1 GCA_030538335.1 Allobrachymonas sp.
AGGCCCTTCTGGGGTTTGCGCTTGGGTGGGAGGATTTTTTACGCGCAACGCATCTTACGCGGAGATCGTAAACAGGCTCTTACAGACTGTGCAGGCCCGGTGTTGTACAAGCAATACATGCACGGTCGTTCTTTTTGGGTTAAAAACAAGACGCAACCTATTGATATCAATTTATTTTTTTGGTTTTTACACAGAACAAATCCGAGCAAATCATTAGATTTTTGTGAAAAAGTCTGCAAATGCCCTTTTGCGCGCGGATAATCGCCGCATAACTATTTGCTAATTTTTTACAAATAGGAAGGCACCCTGCACGATCGTGCTTCCCTGCCAACACGGCTAATGAGGCGCTTGGGTGTGCAGATGCAAACGGGTGGCTGGTCAGCGCCGGCTGCCAAACCGGAGAAAAAGCATGATTGATCCTACCGTCGTTGGCTTGTCGCGGCTGCAGTTTGCCGCCACGGCCATGTACCACTTCATCTTCGTGCCGCTGACCCTGGGGTTGAGCTGGATGGTCGCGATCATGGAAGGCTGCTACGTCATGAGCGGCAAGCAGATCTACAAAGACATGACGCGCTTCTGGGGCAAGCTGTTTGGCATCAACTTTGCCATCGGCGTGACCACCGGTTTGACGATGGAGTTCCAGTTCGGCACCAACTGGTCGTACTACTCGCACTATGTGGGCGATATTTTCGGCGCGCCCTTGGCGATCGAGGGCCTGATGGCCTTCTTCCTCGAATCCACCATGGTGGGCCTGTTCTTCTTCGGCTGGGACCGCCTGTCGAAGATCGGCCACCTGACCGTGACCGCCTTGATGGCGCTGGGCAGCAACCTCTCGGCCATCCTGATCCTGATCGCCAATGCCTGGATGCAGGAGCCGGTGGGCGCCGTTTTCAACCCCGTCACCATGCGTATGGAGTTGACCAACTTCTGGCAGATCGTGTTCAGCCCCACGGCACAGGCCAAATTCGTGCATACGGTATCTGCCGGTTACTGCACCGGCGCGCTGTTCGTGCTGGGCATCTCGGCCTGGTACCTGCTCAAGAACAGGCACGTGGATTTTGCCAAGCGGTCGTTTCGCATTGCGGCCATGTTCGGGCTGTTCAGCGCCATTTCGGTGATCGTGCTGGGCGACCAGTCGGGCTACTCGGTTACGCACGCCCAGCAATCCAAACTTGCTGCGATGGAAGCCATGTGGGACACCGAACCCGCCCCCGCCGGCCTGAACCTGATCGCCTCGATCAACGAAGCCGAGCAGCGCAACAACTGGGCCATCCGCGTGCCTTATGTGGGCGGCCTGCTCATGACGCGCTCGACCACCAAGGTCTTGCCAGGCATCCGCGACATCCGCACCATCAACCGCCAGCGTATTGAAAGCGGCGCCAAGGCCGTGGTTGCGCTCGAAACGCTGCGCAAAAACCCGCAAGATGCCGCCGCCCGCGTGGCGTTTGAGGCCCACCGCCTGGACATGGGCTACGGCCTGTTGCTCAAGGAACACACTGAAGACCTGACCCAGGCCACGCCCGAGATGATGGACAAGGCCGCGCGTGCCTCGGTACCCCTGGTCACACCGTTGTTCTGGAGCTTTCGCTTCATGGTGGGCATAGGCGGGCTGATGCTGCTGTTGACCATGACCGCGGTGTGGCACACCACGCGCGACACTTTCATGCAAAAGCGCTGGCTGCTGAAATGGGCGCTGTGGTCCATACCGTTGCCCTTCATCGCCTGCCAAATGGGCTGGTTCGTGGCCGAATACGGCCGCCAGCCGTGGACGATTTTTGGCATGCTGCCCGCGTATCTTTCAGCCTCCAGCCTGTCGGTCGCCTCGTTGTGGGGGTCGCTGGCCGGATTCCTGTTTTTCTACACCGTCTTGCTGATCGCGGAAATGTATTTGATGTTCAAGTACGCCCGCCTCGGCCCCACCGCCCTGCAATCTGACAACGCCTGAAACGGAGTCCAATCATGCTCGACTATTTCACTCTCAAGTTGATCTGGTGGCTGCTGGTGGGCGTACTGCTCATCGGCTTTGCCATCATGGACGGCCACGACATGGGCATGGGCGCGCTGCTGCCTTTTGTCGCACGCACCGATACCGAGCGGCGCGTCATGCTCAACACCGTGGCCCCGCACTGGGAAGGCAACCAGGTCTGGTTCATCACCGCAGGCGGCGCCATTTTTGCGGCCTGGCCATTCGTCTATGCCACGGCGTTTTCGGGCATGTACTGGGCCTTGCTGCTGGTGCTGTTCGCCCTGTTCTTCCGCCCGGTCGGCTTTACCTACCGCTCCAAACTGGCCGACCCGAAATGGCGCTCGGCCTGGGACTGGGGCATTTTCGCGGGCAGCGCCATTCCGGCGCTGGTGTTTGGCGTGGCCTTCGGCAACCTGTTCCGTGGCGTGCCCTTCCGCCTGGACGACACCATGCGCTCGTTCTACAGCGGCAACCTGTTCGGCCTGCTCAACCCCATGGCGCTGCTGTTCGGTGTGGTCAGCCTGTCGATGCTGATCCTGCAAGGCGCGACCTTCCTTGCACACCGCACCGACAGTGCCGTGCAGGCCCGCTGCAAAAAAGCCGTGCTGGGCGCGGGTGTGGTGCTGCTGGTGACATTCAGCCTGGCGGGCATCTGGGTGTCGCAGCTCGACGGCTATGTGATCCAGAAAATGCCTGACCCCGGCAGCGTGCTCAACCCGCTGATGAAGGAGGTGGTGCGCCAACCCGGTGCCTGGTTTGCCAACTACCGCAAAGTGCCTGCACTGTGGCTGTTCCCGCTGCTGGGCTATCTTGGCACCCTGCTGGCGATGGTGATGGTACGCAGCGGCCGCACGCTGCTCGCCTTTGTGGGATCATCAGTCGCCTGCCTGGGCATCATCTTCACCGCGGGCATTGCGCTGTTTCCCTTCGTGCTGCCGTCTTCTGAAATGCCCCAAGCCAGCCTCACCGCATGGGACGCCGTTTCGAGCCACTACACCCTGAACGTGATGTTCTGGGTCGCCATCATCTTCACGCCGCTGGTGCTGGCCTACACCTCGTGGGCCTACTACATCATGCGCGGCAAGGTCACGTCCGACTACATCGAAGCCAACGACAAGACCCTGTATTGAACGGATAAAAGGAGCATTGCCATGTGGTATTTCATCTGGATTGTCGGCCTGGGCATGGCCGCGTTTTTCTCCATCCTCAACGCACTCTGGCTGGAAAAACGCCATCCGGGTTAACAAACAAAAGAAGAGAAGTTTTCTCAAGCTGTCTGCAAGATGAGCCGCTCTGCAAGGAAAGCCGTTGAACCGTGAGCGCCTGAAAAACCTGCCCTCGGCTTTCGTCATTGCTGCGTTTGTTGTGCTGGGTGCACTGCTACCCGGCATTTTCCTTGCGCTCTTGCCCCTCTGGCACCAGGAACCACCCATACCCTTGCCGGGGCAAACCATGCATGCCGAGGCCATTGTGGGCATCCACCTGCCCACTTTTTTTCAGGCCGATCCTGTCATTCGCGCCAGTGATGGAAAGCTCTACACCTATCGGCCAGGCGGACACTACCGCGAAGTGGATGCGGTTCCCGACAAGGGTCTTAGGAAGCAAACATGTGTCCATCACATGCTAACTTCTTGAGATGATTGGTAAAAACAGGTACTTCAAGCATTCCAAAATCAGCGAGGCCAAGTTTCGCCAGATTGTGCGCCACTTCGCCCTTGAT
>JAUNUE010000196.1:0-2394 GCA_030538335.1 Allobrachymonas sp.
AAACGGAAGACTCGACGATTGCCGACATCGCCGTCGGCCTGAATGCGGGGCAGATCAAGACCGGCTCGCTGAGCCGCTCCGACCGCATGGCCAAGTACAACCAGCTGCTGCGCATCGAGGAAGACCTGGGCGACATGGCCGAGTACCCGGGCCGCGCCGCCTTCTACAATTTGCGCTAATTCGCACCCGCGCCGCCGCCCCGCCTGCCATGACCATCAACCGCGTCGTTTTCGTTGTCCTGCTCGTCCTCATGGGCGTGGTGCATACGCAGTTGTGGCTGGGGCGCGGCGGCGTTCCCGCGGTCAACAAACTGCGCGGCCAGTTGACCGCGCAGAACCAGTCCAACCACATGCTGCGTCAGCAGAACGAGCAACTGGGTTCCGAGGTGGAAGACCTCAAGCTGGGGCTGGAAACGGTGGAAGAAAAGGCCCGCTACGAGATGGGCATGGTCAAGCCCAACGAGATCTACGTGCAGGTCATGCCCGCCGCCGTGCCCGCGCACTGAACGGCGCATCCGCCCGTATGCGCCCGAATGCCGAAGGCCGCGCGCAGCAACACGCCGCGCCTTGCGCATCAAGCCCGAAATCGTCCGCCCGCACCCGTGTTTTCGGACAAGGCATACAATTTTTCACTTTCGCGCGGTCATTCGTCATTTGGCGCATGGCCGCTCTTTCTTGCCCAGCCTGCGGCTCTCTGCCCTCTCACCATGTCGTCTACCGCTCCCCTGCCCCGTCCCCTTCCCTCTCGCAGTCTGCTGACGCTCGGCGGCGCCCTGCTGCTGGCGCTGGCTGGCCCCGCGCATGCGGTGGACTGGTCGCTCTCGGGCGGCCTGTCGGAAAAGCACAGCGTGAAGAAGGCCGGCATCATCGCTGGCTGGAACCGGGCCGAACCACTGTGGGCCGGCCAGAAATGGGAACTGGCCCTGCGCCACGAGCTTGAGCTGGCCTATTGGGACGTGCCCAAGGCCAAGGACAACATCATCGAAGCGGGCTATTCGCCCATCCTGCGTTTTCAGCAGCGCGCCACGGGCGACGGCGCACGCTTTTTTGCCGAAGCCTCGATCGGCCTGCGCCTGCTCTCGCACACCCACATCACGCCCACCCGCACCCTGTCCACCGCTTTCCAGTTTTCCGACGTGATTGGCGCCGGCGTGCAATGGGGACCGCAAGCGCGCTCCACACTGGGCGTTCGCATCCAGCACCTGTCGAACGCCGGCATCAAGCGGCCCAACCCCGGCATCAATTTCGCCCAGATCTACTACACCCACCGCTTCTGACCGGCGCCCGGTCCGCCGGGCGGCTGTCGGCGCGGCGAGTTTGCTCGCCCCTTTTCAGGCGTCCCCACCTGGCGCGGGCCGCGCGGGCAGTCTGATCGCGGCGCATTCCGTTTCGTCCCAATACGGCGGCACCAGCAGAAACCAGAAACTGGCCTGCTCCGGCGTGGCGCCGCTGGCAATGCCGGACGGCTTGGCCAGTCTTTGCGCAATCTTGTCCGGCACCTCAAGCTGGTTGGCGAGGTCTTCGCGCGGAAAGGCGCTCAATTCAGGGGCAAGCTGGCGCAGGTCAAGCAACACCACCACATCCTCGCCCTCGTAGTGCGCAAGCGCCTCGCGCGCGAAGTCGAGCAAGCCCACCGTTACGTAGCTGTCTATCCTGCTTGTCATGATGGCCTGGCCTCCGGTTCAACAAAGCTGCGAGAGCGGAACACTTGCCCGCACACTTGCAGGCATCGCTTCGCCATGTCCAGCGCGCCGCGCGCAGCCACAGACTTGACCACGGCGACGATTTCAGGCGCTTCGACGGCGCCGATGGGGCGCGCGCCGATGATGGGAAACACGTTCTGTTCAAGGCGGCGCATGACGTAACCCGCGTGCCGCTCGCTGCGCGCGGTGTTCCAGCCGCTCCACCACTGGCGGGCGACGGCTTCAAAGGTGTGTTCGTGGGCGGCGCGTTCGGCCACTTGCGCATCGCGGCGCGTCTGCACGGGGTCGCACCCTTCGGCGATCAGTTTGCGCGCGCTGTCACGGCGGACGCGGGCGTCTTTCAGGCTCACGTCGGGGTACTGGCCCAGTGAGGCGGTTTTCTCTTTGCCCGCGTGCCGGTAGCGCAGTTGCCAGAGTTTGGCGCCGCTGGGACGAACCAGCAGGTGCAGGCCGCGTTCGTCGGGGAGCTTGTAGGGCTTGGCGGCGGGCTTGGCCCGCTTGGCCTGGGTGTCGGTCAGCATCGCATTTCCTCTGGAATGAGGGTAACGGCGGGGCGGCGTGTGGGTAACGCCTTCTGTTACCCGCATCGTTACCCTCACTTGGTGGCGGCTTCACGCGAACACAAGGGGACGCTTGAAACCTTAAAAGTACCAAGCGACAAGGGTTTAGCGGGGAGTTACGTGCTTATGGGG
>JAUNUE010000196.1:2404-3672 GCA_030538335.1 Allobrachymonas sp.
GGAATGAATCTTGGCGGAGAGAGAGGGATTCGAACCCTCGATACAGTGAAACCGTATACCGGATTTCGAGTCCGGCGCATTCGACCACTCTGCCATCTCTCCGCAAGTGGTAAGCCGGCGATTGTAGCAGCAATGCGGGCGGGTCAGCCGGATGCGCGCAAGGTGTCGAGTCCGCCCAGATACGGACGCAGTACTGCGGGCACGGCGATGCTGCCGTCGGCCTGCTGGTGGTTTTCGAGCACGGCGACGAGGGCGCGGCCGACGGCGAGGCCGGAGCCGTTGAGGGTGTGCACAAGTTCGTTCTTGCCTTGCGCGTTCTTGAAGCGCGTCTGCATGCGGCGCGCCTGGAAGGCTTCGCAGTTGCTGACCGAGGAGATTTCGCGGTAGGTGTCTTGCGCGGGCAGCCACACTTCCAGGTCATACGTCTTGGCGCTGCCAAAGCCCATGTCGCCGGTGCACAGCAGCACGACGCGGTAAGGCAGTTCGAGTTTTTGCAGGATGGCTTCGGCGTGGGCGGTCATCTGCTCCAGCGCATCGTAGCTGGCCTCGGGGTGGGTGATTTGCACCATTTCCACCTTGTCGAACTGGTGCTGGCGGATCATGCCGCGCGTGTCGCGCCCGGCGCTGCCGGCTTCGGAGCGAAAGCACGGCGAGTGGGCGGTCAGGCGCACGGGCAGTTCGGCTTCGCTGAGCACGGTGTCGCGCACGCTGTTGGTGAGCGTGACTTCGGAAGTGGGAATGAGGTAGAGCGCGCCTTCTTCCGCGCCCTCTTGCCCGCCTTTTTTCACGGCAAACAGGTCGGCCTCGAACTTGGGCAACTGGCCGGTGCCGCGCAGGGTTTCGACGTTGGCGATGTAGGGGGTGTAGCACTCGGTGTAGCCGTGTTCCTGCGTTTGCACGTCGAGCATGAACTGCGCCAACGCGCGGTGCAGGCGGGCGACGGGGCCGCGCATGAAGGCGAAGCGGCTGCCGGCGATCAGGGCGCCGGTTTCAAAGTCCAGACCCAGCGGGGCGCCCAGGTCAACGTGGTCGCGTGGCTCGAAACCCAGCGGGGCGGGCGCGCCGCCGGCGCCGCCTGCGGGGCTCCAGCGGCGCACTTCCAGGTTGTCTGTTTCGTCGGCGCCAGCGGGCACGCTCTCGTGCGGCAGGTTGGGCACGCCGAGCAGCAGGTCTTGCAGTTCGGTTTGCAGGGCGCCCAGGCGTGTGGCGCAGGTGTCGAGTTCGTCCTTGAGGCCCGCCACCTGGGCCATGATGTCGTCGGCCGATTC
>JAUNUE010000197.1 GCA_030538335.1 Allobrachymonas sp.
GCTTCATCAAGTGGAAGCCCACGGTGCTGTACGCCGCCATGGCGCTGGCGCTGGACCTGCGTCTGCGCAAGCCCGGCGTCTACACCTTGCACGAACCGGGCCAGCCTGCGCAAGCCCGGCATGTACCCCAGGCAGTCAAACGGGCAGGCAAAAGCGTGTTGCTGGCGATGGTGCTGCTGGGCCTGCCCGTGCTGGGAAGCTTTGTGTTTTACCGGGGAATGTAAAAGCCCCAACAAAGCGGATAATGCGGGATTGCGTGCGCGCCTGCAGGGCGCATCACCGCAATGATGCCCTTTTTTGCATGCACGGCTTTTCCTCTTTTTCTTTCAGACTGAGTCTTTCACCATGCAAAAAATCAGAATCGGCATCGCAGGTTATGGCAATTTGGGGCGCGGTGTGCAAGCCTCGCTGGCACAAAACCCCGATATGGAATTGGCGGGCGTGTTTTCGCGCCGCGCGCTTGATGCCCAGCAGGTGGGCGCGCCGTGCATGGCGCTGGATGCCGCCAAAGACTACCGCGACCAGATCGACGTGATGATTTTGTGCGGCGGCTCGGCGCACGACTTGCCGCAGCAAACCCCCGAACTGGCGCAGTGGTTCAACACCGTAGACAGCTTTGACAACCACAGCAAAATCCCCGAGCACTTTGCCGCTGTTGACCAGGTGGCGAAAGCAGCCAACACCGTGGCGCTGGTTGCGATTGGCTGGGACCCGGGGCTGTTCTCCCTCAACCGCCTGCTCGGCGAGGCGGTGCTGCCTGAGGGCAAGACCTACACCTTTTGGGGCAAGGGCCTGAGCCAGGGGCATTCAGACGCCATCCGCCGTGTGGCAGGCGTGGCCGCAGGCGTGCAATACACCTTGCCCGATACTGCCGCCATGGACGCCGTGCGCCGCGGCGAAGCGCCTGCGCTAACCATGTACAACTCGCACCGGCGCGAATGTTTTGTGGAGGCCGAAGAAGGGGCTGACCGCGCCAAGATCGAACACGAGATCAAGACCATGCCCGGCTACTTTGCGAATTACGACACCACCGTGCACTTCATTGACCGGGCAGAACTGGACAAAAACCACGCGGGCATGGGGCATGGCGGCTTTGTCATCCGCAGCGGCACCACGGGCGAAGGCACACACCAGGTGACCGAGTTTGCCCTCAAGCTGGGCAGCAACCCCGAATTTACCTCCAGCGTGCTGGTGGCCTATGCACGCGCGGCCTTTGTGATGAGGCAGATGGGGCAAACGGGCGCCAAAACCCTGTTTGATGTGGCGCCCGGCTGGCTCTCTCCCAAACCGGCTGCCACCTTGCGCAAGGAATTGCTGTAAACAAGCCCTTGCACACATCGGGCAATGGCGGTGCCGTACATGGCGGCACCGACGCGCTGGGCGTGCCCGCCTGGGACTTTTCGACCAACAGCAACGCCGCCGGGCCTTGCCCGCACACCGTTGAAGCCCTGGCTGCGGCGGATGCCACACGCTACCCCGATCCGGCGTACACCCAGTTGCGTGAAGTACTTGCTGCCCTGCATGGCGTGGCCGTGCAGCGCATCGTGATCGGGGCCAGCGGCAGCGAGTTGATTGTCCGTCTGACGTGCTGGACGGCCTTGCGCAACGCGGGCCAGGCCAAAGTCTGGACACCACTGCATGCCTATGGCGACTACGCCCATGCCGCACAACAACACGGCCTGCAAGGCACGCCCGGCATCGCTTCTGCCGACCTGGTCTGGCTGTGCGCACCCAGCAGCCCGTTGGGGCAAGTGCTGGCCCTGCCTGACGGCTGGAAGCAGCGCCAACCCGGTGCTACTGTGGTGCTGGATTGCGCCTACGCACCGTTGAAACTTGATTCCGATGACGTCGCGCCGGGTCTCGATAAAAACAGCACCTGGCAAATCTGGACACCCAACAAGGCACTGGGGCTGTGCGGCATCCGCGCGGCCTATGCGATTGCACCAGAACATACTGACCTGCAAACAGTGCAAAGCCTTGCGGCACTCGCGCCTTCCTGGCCTGTGGGCGCGCACGGCGTGGCTTTGCTGGAAAATTGGTGCACCGCGCAAACCCGGCAGTGGCTGGACACTTCACACACCACTTTGCGGCAATGGAAACAACAGCAAACTGGGATGCTGCACGCGCATAGCTGGCAGATCTTGCCCAGCCGCACCAATTTCTTTGTCGCGCAGCCTGATTTACCTGCCGGAATGCCATTCGCAGATTGGCTGCTGCGTCTGCGCCAGCATGGCATCAAGCTGCGCGATTGCGCTTCGTTTGGCTTGCCCGGCCATGTGCGGTTGTGCGTGCATACGCCGCCCGCACAAACCGCGTTGAATCAAGCGCTGCGTTCAGTGCGCGGATGACAGCACCGCTTGCTGCGCCTGCCGCAAGGCATCGCGCGTGGCAATGGCTGCCTGCCGCGCAGCATCCGCAAAATCTTCACCGCTGGATGCATACAGAATGGCACGCGAAGAATTGACAATGGCAAAACCCGTGCTCGCCACTTTGCCGGTAGTCGCATCAGCACTACCGCGCCAACCCGCCTGCACGGTGGCCGCCGCATCGCCGCCTTGTGCGCCCACACCCGGAATCAACAAGGGCAAAGTGGGCGCCAACTCGCGCACCCGTGCCAGTTCCTGCGGGTAGGTGGCCCCCACCACCAGCCCCAGTTGGCCATTCAGGTTCCACGGCCCCTGCGCCTGCTGCGCGATGTGCTCGTACAGCAACGGCTGGCTATCCACATCGTGCAGACGACGTGCCTGCAGATCGTTGCCACCGGGGTTGGAGGTGCGGCACAGCAAAAACGCGCCCTTGCCGTAGCGCTTGAGGTACGGCTCGATCGAATCCTGCCCCATGAAGGGCGACAACGTGACGGCATCGCAACCGTAACGTTCAAAAGCTTCTACCGCGTATTGCTCGGCCGTGCTGCCGATGTCGCCGCGTTTGCTGTCAAGGATGACCGGCACACCGGGCGCGGCGCTGCGGATATGTTGTACCAGTTTTTCAAGCTGCGCCTCGGCGCGTGCGGCGGCAAAGTAGGCAATCTGCGGTTTGTAGGCCAAAGCCACGTCTGCGGTTGCGTCCACAATGGCGGCGCAAAAATCAAAAATATGGCTGACCTTGCCTGCATAGGCGGCAGGCAGGCGGTTCACGTCGGGGTCAAGACCCACGCACAGCAGGGACTGGTTGCGCTGTTCTGCCGCGCCAAGCATGTCAAGAAAAGTCATGGCGGTCATGGTAGATCAGGCCGAGTGTGTGGCTTGAGGTTTGCTGCGCATTTTCTGGATCAGGTTCACGATCACCAGCACCACAGCGCCCGCGGCAAACCCGATCACCAAGTTCACCAACATCGACGTGACCGAACTGAAAAAACCGCCCCAGCTCAATTCCACCTCGTGCAGCCACTGCACCAGCGGCGCGATGGCGTGCGCAAGAATGCCGCCGCCCACCAGAAACATGGCGAGCGTACCGACGATGGACAGGCCACGCATCAGCCACGGCACACCGCGCAGCAGCCACTCGCCCACGGTGCGTGCGCCGCCGCCTTTACGGAACAGCAATACGCCCAGATCGTCGAGTTTGACCAGGCCTGCGACCAATCCATACACACCCACCATCATACCCAGGGCAATGGCCGACAACACCAGCACCCGTTGCAACAGCGGCGTGCCTGCAGC
>JAUNUE010000198.1 GCA_030538335.1 Allobrachymonas sp.
ATCCACTACGTCGCGAAAACGCTGTACGGGACACTCAACTGGGGGCTGAATACGCAAGAGGCCATCAACCTGCCCAATTTCGGCTCCCTCAACGGACCCACCTTGCTGGAGGAAAAGCGGTTCCCGCCCGCCACGGTTACGGCCTTGCAAACCCGTGGTGCCGAGGTGCGTGAAATGGCCATGACCAGCGGCCTGCAGGCCATTGAGCGCAGCGGCCCCGGTTACTTTGGCGGAGCCGACCCGCGGCGCGAAGGCGGAGTGATGGGGGATTAAAACGGCTTGCTCAAGCGGCATCTTGGGCTGCTATCCCAGCAAGCCCAAGGAACCTGTTCAAGAAAAGATCGTAACCTGAAGTCAGAAAACCCCGCCAGCCGTCTGCGCTACCACCCTGCCACCACCCGGCTGCGAAGGCGCGCCACCACTGCGCACCCAGTAGCGGATGCTTTCTGCGTCTTCCACGCGGCGGTTGGTGCCGGCAGAATCAAGCAGCACGATGATGACGTTGCGGCCCGAGATATTGCTTTGCATGACCACGCATCGCCCCGCTTCGGAGATATAACCGGTTTTTTGCAGGCCAATGTCCCAGTCTGCGCTGTGGATGAGGCGGTTGGTGTTGTTGTACCGCTGCATGCGGCCTGCTACCGGAAATTCGGCACCGGGATAGGTGGTGTAGTTGCGCACCAGCGGATAACGGTACGCGGCCCTGACCAGCAAGGCCAGGTCGCGCGCGCTTGACTGATTGGAGCTGGAAAGCCCCGTAGGCTCGACATAGCGCGTTTCGCGCATGCCCAGCATGAGGGCGCGGTTGTTCATCGCGCGGATGGCCGCTTCCAGACCGCCCGGATAGGTACGGCCCAGCGCGTGCGCTGCGCGGTTTTCGCTCGACATCAGCGCCAGTTGCAGCATGTCCTGCCGTGACAGGGTGGTGCCCACGGCCAGACGGGAACTGCTGCGTTTGACGCGATCCACATCCTCTTCGGTGATGGTGATCATCTCATCCATCGGCAAATTGGCATCCATGGTGATCAACGCCGTCATCAGCTTGGTGATCGATGCAATGGGCGAAACAAAACTGCCGTTCTTGTTGAGCAGCACCTGCCCGGTGTTCTGGTCCATTACGAAAGCCACGCTGGAATGCAGTTCCGGTGCCACACCCAACCGGCTGTCGCCACCAGTAAATGGATTGCGCGCCGGAATGGATACGCGCACCATGTTGGCGGAAGGATTGACCGGGTTGGCCACAGGCAAAGGGGCTGCCGTCGCAACAACCGGCGCGGGAGGCGGCGCAACGACGGCAGGAGCCATGACAGGCGCAGGCGGCGTCACTGCAACAGGCACAGGTGCGACTGGCGCAGGAACTACAACCGGAGTGGCCATTGCCGCGATCCCCGGCACACCGGCAACAAACGATTGCACTGGCGCAGCAGCAACAGAAGGCGGGGCATCGTTGGCATTGGCAGTTGCCATGGGGGAGGAGAGTCCGACTTGCGCCTGCTTGGCCAGTTGCTGCACGATCAGGTCATCAAGCATTGCAGATGCAGGTTGAACCCCGGCAACCACTGCACTGGAAACCACAGGCGCTGCGGGCACAATTTCATCTTCTTCAGCCACCACCGCTTTGGCCGGACGTTTGGCCGCGACCACCGTAGCCTGGGGGCGGCGGGCCGCTGCCAGCTTGCGGGTCTGTTCCTGCTGGGCTTTTTTCAGCGCGGCAGCATCGTCTGCATCTTCTTTTTTCAGGCGTGCCAGCAAGGTCTGCTCGGCCTTGCTCAGCTTCGTGTTCTTTTTGCCGGCCTTGGCCAGCAGATCAAGTTCCTTGCGGCTGCGCTTGCGTTGGGCAATGGAAACGGCTTGATCTGCTGCTTCACGCTGGCCTTTACGAGCAGCAACCGTCGTCTTGCTGCCTTTTTTCACGATCAGTGCTTGCGCCTCTTCTTTTTCTTTGCCTTTGGCATTTTTTTTCTGCGATGGTGCCGCTTTCTCATTCACTGCGCGTTGAACCGCCGCATTTTTTGTCGCCTTGCCCTTGCCGGAGGGGGATTTTGCATCAGCCGTTTTTGCGCTTTTTGCAGCAGGTACCACAGCCTTTTCTTTTTTCTTTTCGCTCTTGCCCGCCGCAGATGTTTTCACTGCCCTGGCTGCAGGTTTGGCGGCCGCTTTGGCCGCGTGTACTGGCGCCCCGAAACCCAACAAGGCCAACGCGCCCAAACTTGCCAGTACCCCTTTTGCCCATGAGCGTACAGCCGCCCTTTTTTGCGGGCCATCCACAACATCTGATGTCAGCGGGCATTCATAATCAGCATATAGATGGTTCACATCCAGAAACATGGTAGGTACTCCTCCGGCAAAACAGGCATGCATCAGAGTGTAACCCAATTTAAAATACTCCAACAGATCAACCACTTGGGTTAGATACCTAAAATCCCTATTAAATTGTAAAAAATCGCGAATACCAGCTTTCAATAATCTGAAAACAATATCTTTTTCGCCGAATCCACGTTTATTTCAAAATTCAGGCAATTTCTATTTCAAGGGAATGAGGGTTCCCGCAGGCACGGCCACTGCCGAAACACTGTTTTGCGGGTAGCCGTCAATCAGGCGGTCTGAGTAGGTGAGATACACCAAGGCATGGCGCTTGACATCAACCATGCGCACCACGCGCAGGCGTTTGAACAGGATGGACAGGCGTTCGTTGAACATCTCTTCCTGCTTTTGCAAGGGCTTGTCGGCCGCAAAGCGCAGCGGCCCCGTCTGCACACAGTCAATCGATGCTTCGGCCTTGTCTTCTGCCAGGCCCACAGCGCCTTTCAAGCCGCCTGTTTTGGCGCGCGAGACATAGCAACTCACCCCTGCCACCTTGGGGTCGTCATACACCTCCACCACGATCTTGTGGTTGGGGCCTATCCATTGAAACGCCGTATCTACGGCACCGATGTCTTCGGCACGCGCCAGACCGCACAGGCCGCAAAACCCGATCAGGAAAAAAACAAACCGCCGCATGGGATGCTCCGACAGAAGGGATGCCGGATTATCCATGCAGCGGTTGCTGCTGCCATGTGCTTTGGGCGCTTGGAACCTGTTCACGATCTCCGCGTGAGGAACATTGCTTTTCAAAAATGCGAGCCTTGTGCGCAAACCGCAGGCCCACTGCGCCAAGCCCTTGCGTCATTGCGAGCCGCCACAGGCGGCGTGGCAATCTGCTTGTTTCTGGGCAATGTAAGAAGATTGCCGCGGCGCGCTTTGCGCTCCTCGCAATGACACGGTTTTGGCTCTGTGCGCATCCTGCAAGGAGGTTGTGAACAGGCTCTTACTTATACCGTCATCATGCCCTGGGCAGGCGTCTTCTCTGCATGCGTCTGCAGCTTGTTCAAGGCACTCAAATATGCCTTGGCAGATGCGACCACAATGTCCGGGTCAGCACCCACGCCGTTGACGATGCGCCCGCCGCTTTGCAGCCGCACCGTGACTTCGCCCTGCGCGTCGGTTGAGCCAGTGATGGCGTTGACCGAGTACAGCACCATTTCGGCGCCGCTTTTGACGTGCGCCTCAATCGCCTGCATCGACGCATCGACCGGGCCATTGCCTTCGGCCTTGGAATGCACTTCCTCGTCATCAATGGTGAACACAATGCGTGCGTAAGGGCGTTCGCCGGTTTCGCTG
>JAUNUE010000199.1 GCA_030538335.1 Allobrachymonas sp.
AGATCCTGGCCGGCGAGCCGCGCATCGACGGCCGCGACACGCGCACCGTGCGCCCGATTGAAATCCGCAACAGCGTGCTGCCGCGCACCCACGGCTCGGCCTTGTTCACGCGCGGCGAAACGCAGGCGCTGGTCGTCACCACGCTGGGCACCGAGCGCGATGCGCAGAAGATTGACGCGCTGGCCGGTGAGTTTGAAGACCGCTTTTTGTTTCACTACAACATGCCGCCCTTTGCCACGGGCGAAGTGGGCCGCATGGGCAGCACCAAGCGCCGCGAAATCGGCCACGGCCGTCTGGCCAAACGTGCCCTGGCAGCCTGCTTGCCGAGCAAAGACGACTTCCCCTACACCATCCGCGTGGTCAGCGAAATTACCGAGTCCAACGGCTCTTCGTCCATGGCTTCGGTCTGCGGTGGCTGCCTGTCGATGATGGATGCCGGCGTGCCCATGAAAGCGCACGTGGCCGGTATTGCCATGGGCCTGATCAAGGAAGACAACCGTTTTGCCGTGCTGACTGACATTCTCGGCGACGAAGATCATCTGGGCGATATGGACTTCAAGGTGGCGGGTACGACCGACGGCATCACCGCTCTGCAGATGGACATCAAGATCCAGGGCATTACCAAAGAGATCATGCAGGTAGCGCTGGCACAGGCCAAAGAGGCGCGCATGCACATCCTGGGCAAAATGCAAGATGCCATGGGCGAGGCCAAGGCCGAGGTGAGCGAATTTGCGCCGCGCCTGTACACCATGAAGGTCAATCCCGAGAAGATCCGCGACGTGATCGGCAAGGGCGGTGCCACCATCCGCGCACTGACCGAAGAAACCGGCACCACGATCGACATCAATGACGATGGCACCATCACCATTGCCTCGACCGATGCCGAGAAGGCCGCCGAAGCACGCCGCCGCATCGAAGAAATCACCGCTGAAGTGGAAGTGGGCCAGATCTACGAAGGCCCGGTGGTCAAGATCCTCGACTTTGGTGCATTGGTCAACGTGCTGCCCGGCAAAGACGGTCTGCTGCACATCAGCCAGATTGCGCACGAGCGCGTCGAGAAGGTGAGCGACTACCTGCAAGAAGGCCAGGTCGTGCGCGTGAAGGCACTTGAAGCCGATGACAAGGGCCGCATCAAGCTGTCGATGAAGGCGCTGATCGAGCGCCCGGCACGCGAAGAGCGCAGCGAAGGCGGCAACGGCCATGGCAATGGTGGCTCCAACGGCAACGGCGGCAGCTACTTCGACCGGCCTGAACAAGAGCCCGGCAACTGATGCAGGCGGCTGCGGCTGCGATTGACGGATCAGGCGCTGTGCCTGCCGCCATGCAGGCCATCGCCATCCGAGAGCCTGGTGGCCCGGAGGTACTGGTGCCCACCCAGGTGGCCGTGCCGCAGCCCGGCACGGGCGAGGTGCTGATCCGCGTGGCTGCGTCGGGCGTGAACCGGCCTGACGTGGTGCAGCGCAAGGGCCACTACCCGCCCCCGCCGGGCGCTTCACCCCTGCCGGGGCTGGAAGTGGCTGGCCACATTGTGGCGGGCGATGCGCACGCCATGCAAGAGGCGGGCCTGCAAATCGGCGATGCCGTCTGCGCCCTGCTGGCCGGTGGTGGCTATGCAGAATACGCTACGGCGCACGCCAGCCACTGTTTGCCGGTACCCAAAGGCTGGAGCCTGACGCAAGCCGCCAGCCTGCCCGAGACTTTTTTCACCGTGTGGAGCAATGTGTTTGGCCTGGCAGATTTGCAAGCAGGCCAGACCCTGCTGGTGCATGGCGGCAGCAGCGGTATTGGCACGGCAGCCATCCAGCTTGCCAAAGCGGCGGGTGCGCAGGTTATCGTCACGGCGGGCAGTGCGGAGAAATGCGAAGCGTGCCTGGCGTTGGGGGCAGACCACGCCATCAACTACCGCGAACAGGATTTTGTCGAGCAGGTCAAGACCATTACGCAAAAGCGAGGGGTGGACGTGGTGCTTGACATGGTGGCGGGCAGCTATGTGGCGCGTAATGTCGAATGCCTGGCGACTGAGGGCAAACTCATCATCATCGCCGTGCAAGGCGGCAAAGATGCTGCCTTCAATGCTGTCACGGTTTTGATGCGGCGGCTGCGTATCATCGGCAGCACCTTGCGCAGCCAGCCGGTAGATGTCAAGGCAGAAATTGCACATGGTTTGCGCAAGAACGCCTGGCCGTGGATAGAAGCTGGCAAGATCCGCCCCGTCATCCACGCCACGTTTCCTGCGGCGCAGGCTGCGCAGGCGCACGCCCTGATGGAATCGGGCCAGCATATTGGCAAAATTGTTTTGACTTGGGGAGATGACCGATGAAAAAACTCATTGCAGGCAACTGGAAGATGAACGGCAGCCTCGCTGCCAACGAGGCCCTGATCAAGGCCTTGCGTGCAGGTGTGGGCACACCCGCGTGTGATGTGGCCGTGTGCCCGCCTGGCGCGTACTTGGCACAAGTACAGGGGCTGCTGGCCGGACAAGACGCCATTGCCCTGGGCGCACAAAACGTGTCACAGCACGACAACGGTGCCTACACGGGCGATGTGTCGGCCACCATGCTCAAGGAATTGGGCGTGCGTTACGCCATCGTCGGCCACAGCGAGCGCCGCTTGCACCAGGCCGAAAACGATGTGCACGTAGCCATCAAGGCGCAGCGTGCGCTGGCAGCAGGCATCACGCCCATCGTCTGCATCGGCGAATCGTTGGCTGAGCGCGAACAGGGCATGACCGAATTCATCGTCAAGCGCCAGTTGTCGGCGGTGATCCACCTGCTGGAGCAGCGCGTGGGCGACATCGTGGTGGCTTATGAGCCGATCTGGGCCATCGGCACCGGCAAAACCGCCACGCCCGAGCAGGCACAGGCTGTACATGCCGTGTTGCGTGCCCAGTTGCAGGCAGCGACCGACAAGGCGCAGGAGGTGCGCATCCTCTACGGTGGCAGCATGAACGCGGCCAATGCGGCTGATTTGTTGGCGCAACCCGACATCAACGGCGGCCTGATTGGCGGTGCTTCGCTCAAGGCCGACGACTTTCTGGCCATTGTGGCCGCAGCACGGTAAAATAGGCGGTTTCCCCCGTATTTCTGGAGGGCGCGCCGGTTGCGCCCCATATCGCATGAATATTATTTTGAGTATCCTGCAAGTGGTGCAGGTCATTGCTGCTCTCGTCATGATCGTGCTGATCCTCATGCAGCAGGGCAAAGGCGCCAGCGCAGGCGCAACCTTTGGTGGCGGCGCCTCGGGCAGCGTGTTTGGCTCCAGCGGCAGCGCCACTTTCCTGTCGCGTACCACGGCAGTACTGGCTACGCTTTTCTTCATCAGCACGCTGGTGCTGGCCTACTACGGCAACCGCGGGGCATCTTCAGGTTCCAGCGTACTCGATCGCCTGCCCGCTACCGCGGCCAGCGCAGTCGCGCCTGCCTCGGCAGCAGTACCTGCAGCTTCGGCGGCATCTGTGCCTGCCAGCAAGGATGCAGCTTCCATGATTCCCGGTGCAGCAACACCTGCAGCGGCCGCATCGAAATAAATCCGTTGCCTGATTCCGTTTACAATATTGAGCTTCGATTTGCATGGCCTCATAGTCATGCAAAACAGACACTTGCCGTCGTGGTGGAATTGGTAGACACGCTATCTTGAGGGGGTAGTGGCGAAAGCT
>JAUNUE010000200.1 GCA_030538335.1 Allobrachymonas sp.
CTGTCAGGTGCCCACCAAATGGCCGGGGGGCGCGTAGGCCTGCTCGGCGATGCAGCACACCCCATGCGGCCTTTCATGGCACAAGGTGCAGGCATGGCGCTGGAAGATGCCTGGGTGCTGGCGCACTGTGTTGGACAATGCACACGCTTGCCTCAGACGCTGATGTGTTATGCCCGTAAACGTTGGCAGCGCTGCGCCAAGGTACAGCAACGCTCCACCAGTAACGGAGAACTGTTCCATAGCGAGGGGCTGCTGCGCTCAGCCCGCAACCTGGCTATTCGAAGCTTGGGAGAGCGTCTGCTGGACGTTCCCTGGCTGTATGGGCAAGGCCCGATATAAGCCAGAATGCAGGTAGCGTTTGCGATGGAAGATGACGCAACAGGCGTTACAATGGCGGGCTTCGGAGAGGTGGATGAGCGGTTTAAGTCGCACGCCTGGAAAGCGTGTGTAGGTTAATAGCCTACCGCGGGTTCGAATCCCGCCCTCTCCGCCAGCATGCAAAAAAGTCTTGCCCCTTACGGTCGCAAGACTTTTTTATTTGCCCGCTCCTCCGGCAGAATCAACGCCAGCGATTGTTCAGCTTTTCCAGCTCATCCGCACCCGGACAAAGCTCTTTGGTGCCCATGGCGTTGAGCGGCTGGGTGGCCAGATGAATGCCTTCCGCATAATCCGGTGTGCCCATTTCCACGTACAGCAGCCCCGTCACCACTTCGCCTTCCAGTCGGCGCTCGTGCAGGTATTTCATTGCCAGGGCGCGGTCTTCGGGGTTGTAGTCTGCACTCAGCTTGCGCAGCCGCAGGATGGTGCCGTCGTGCATGGGTACTTCCATGATTTCGCCGGGTTCATAGCTGGTGGTGATTTCGCTGCGCGGGGTGATGAAGTCGATGCGGCTGACGGCCTCGTTGTGCTCGCGCACATAGTCGTAGCTGCGCGTGCTGCCGGCATGGTTGTTGAAGGTGACGCAGGGACTGATGATGTCGATGAAGGCCGCGCCCGTATGGCGCATGGCGCCTTTGATGAGCGGCACCAGTTGTGCCTTGTCGCCCGAGAAGCTGCGCGCCACATAGGTCGCGCCCATTTGCAATGCCAGGTTGACCAGGTCTACCGGACTGTCTGAATTGACCACACCCCTTTTGCTGGAGCTGCCCTTGTCGGCGGTGGCCGAGAACTGCCCTTTGGTCAGGCCATAAACACCGTTGTTTTCAACGATGTAAGTCATGTTGACGTTGCGGCGCATGATGTTGGCAAACTGCCCGATGCCGATCGACGCTGAATCGCCATCGCCCGATACGCCCAGGTAAAGCAAATCGCGATTGGCCAGGCTGGCGCCCGTGAGCACGCTGGGCATGCGGCCATGCACACTGTTGAAGCCGTGCGACGCGCCCAGAAAATAATCCGGCGTTTTGGAGCTGCAACCAATACCAGAGAGTTTGGCCACGCGGTGCGGCTCGATGTCAAGCTCCCAGCAGGCCTGGATGATGGCGGCCGAGATCGAGTCGTGCCCGCAGCCCGCGCACAGGGTGGATACCTTGCCCTCGTAATCGCGCCGCGTGTAACCGACCTGGTTTTTTTCCAGCGACGGGTGGTGCAGGCTGGGTTTGGCAATGAAGGTCATACCACCTCCCGAAGGGTTTGTACAGCGGCTTGCTGGGCATGGCGCGCAATGGCGCCGATGATGAAACGTGCGGTGATGGGCGTACCATCAAAATGCAGCACGCGCTGCAGTTTGGCGGGGTTGATGTCAAACTCGGACATCAGCATGGTGCGCATTTGCGCATCGCGGTTTTGCTCCACCACATAGATCTGGTCGTGCGCTTCGATGAACTGGCGCACCGCATCGGCAAACGGAAAGGCGCGGATCCGCAACGCATCGATGTGGATGCCCTGCGCGGCGAGCACATCAAGCGCTTCGTCCATCGCTGCGCTGGTGGAGCCAAAATACACCACGCCCAGATTGGTGAGCTGTGTGGCCTGGCGCACCTCGGGCTGCGGCGCCATTCTGGCGGCTGTGGCGAGTTTTTTGAGCAGGCGCTCGACGTTGTACACATAGTCTTCGCCGCGCTCGGAATAGACCGCCTGCGCATCGCGTGTGGTGCCGCGTGTGAAATAGCTGCCTTTGGTCGGGTGCGTGCCCGGCAGGGTGCGCCACGGCACGCCGTCGCCATCCACATCCTTGTAGCGGGCAAATTCCTTGCCTGCCTCCAGATCCTGCGCCGACATGACCTTGCCCCGGTCGTACTGGCGGGCGTCGTCCCACTCCAGCGGCTCGCACAGGCGCTGGTTCATGCCAATGTCGAGGTCGCTCATCACAAACACCGGCGTCTGGAAGTGATCGGCCAAATCCAGCGCTGCCGCCGCAAACTCGAAACATTCGGTGGGGTCTTGCGGAAACAGCAGGATGTGCTTGGTGTCGCCATGTGAAGCATAGGCACAGGCCAGCAGATCAGACTGCTGCGTGCGCGTAGGCATGCCGGTAGACGGCCCACCGCGCTGCACGTTGATGAGCGTGGCGGGAATTTCGGCAAAGTAGCCTAGGCCGATGAACTCGGTCATCAACGAGATGCCAGGGCCTGAGGTAGCCGTAAAGGCGCGCGAACCGTTCCAGCCCGCACCCAGCACAATGCCGATGGAGGCCAGTTCGTCTTCGGCCTGCACGATGGCATAGCGGTGGCGGCCTTGGGCATCGGTGCGGTATTTGGCGCAGTAGGCCATGAACGCCTCGGCCGCCGAAGTTGAAGGCGTGATCGGATACCAGGCGCAAACCGTGGCGCCGCCGTAGACACAGCCCAGACCCGCCGCCGTGTTGCCATCAAGAAATATGCGGTGGCCCACCTGGTCGGCCCGGACTACACGGATGCTCATCCTGGCCGTGAGGTGTTCTTTGGCAAAGTCGCGCCCCATGTCAAGCGCCTGCAGGTTGGCGCCGATGAGTTTTTCCTTGCCCTTGAACTGCTCGGCAAACAAGGCGTCGAACAGCTCGCGCTCCATGCCCAGCAGCCACGACAAGGCACCCACGTAGACGATGTTCTTGAACAACTGGCGCTGGCGCGGATCGGTGTACACCGCGTTGCAGATTTCGGTCAGCGGCATGCCGATGATGTGGATGTCGTCGCGCAGATTTGCCAGGTTCACCGGGCGGGTGTTGTCGTAAAACAGGTAGCCGCCGGGGTCGATTTCGGCCACGTCGGCGTTCCAGGTTTGCGGGTTCATCGCTACCATGATGTCCACGCCGCCGCGCCGCCCCAGCCAGCCACGTTCGCTCACGCGCACTTCGTACCAGGTCGGCAAGCCCTGGATGTTGCTCGGGAAGATGTTGCGCGGGCTGACCGGCACGCCCATGCGCAAAATCGCCTTGGCAAACAGCTCGTTGGCGCTGGCCGAACCCGAGCCATTGATGTTGGCAAACTTGATGACAAAGTCGTTGACGGCTTCGATCGGCTTCATGCGCGTTCTCCCTGGGCTTGGCCTTCGGTGCCGGGGCACGGGTCGCCTGCCTGTGCGGTCAGCAAGGTGAATTTCTGCATGTCCCACGCGCCGGTGGGGCAGCGCTCGGCGCACAGGCCGCAATGCAGGCACACGTCCTCATCCTTCACGGCCACCTTGCCGGTTTTCAACGGGGCCGACAGGTACACGCCCTGCCCTTCGTTCA
>JAUNUE010000201.1 GCA_030538335.1 Allobrachymonas sp.
GCTTCTTTCAGGCGCTCCTTGCGATCAGCCAGGCCGTATCCCATGGCGTTGTAGGCGGCTGCCGAGTCGGGTTTGAGCCGCATGACCTGGCGGTAATCGCGTTCGGCCTCTGCATACCTGCCGAGTTGATCGAGGGTGAGGCCACGGCTGTACAGCAGTTCGGGGTTGTCTTTGTCGAACCGCAAGGCTTCATCCAGCACACGCACCGCCTGGGCACGGTCTTGCCGCTTGTCGTGGATGTGCGCAGCCACGAGGGCGTGTTGGGTGCGCTCTTGCGGATTGGCGGGTGCAGGCAGGGTGCCCAAGACCTGCAAGGCCTGATCGTGCTTGTCTTGCCGCAGCAGCCATTCAATGCGCTGCATCGTGGCCTGGCGCCGGGTGGCGGGCGGCATGCGGCTGATCCATTGGCTGGCGGCCTGAGCGTCACCGCGTTCGTCGGCAATTCTGGCCAGCATGGCATGGACGTTGGCGTCGGTTTCGGCCTGACGCAGCAACTCCATGACCTGCGCGTTGGCAGCCGCAGCAGTGCCGGTGCCCGTTGCCGGGGGTGTGATGGTCGGCGTGTCGGGCACCTTGCGTTGGCGCAGGTATTCTTCCAGTGTGGCCTCCGCCGCCTTGGTGTGTTTTGTTTCGAGCAGCACGGCGCCTTTGAGGGCCAAGGCCGCATCGTGCCCCGGCTCCTGCTTGAGGAGCTGGTCGAGCGTTTGCAGGGCCACGTCGTAACGTTTGGCGGCGATCAGCGTGCGCGCATAGGCCAGCAAAAAGGGGCTGGAGGCCTTGCCCTGTTGCAGGCTCTGGCGCACCAGCGTATGGGCGCGTTCCATGGTGGCCGGGTCTTTGCGCTGCGTGGCCTGGATCAGATCCATGGCGATCAGGCCCGGCAATTCGCGGTTGGGCAGATCGCCCAATGCGTCTTCTGGTGGTTGTGTCTGCACGGCCATTTCCAGGGCGCGCAAGACCTCGGTGTATTTTCCTGCAGCGATCTGCATGCGGGCCAGCGAACTGGCTGCGATAAAGGCCGTGGCAGGCTGTTGCATGGCAGCCTCAAGTACAGGCTGTGTGGCAGCCAGTGCCTGCTGGGGCTTTTTGGCCGTTTCGTACAGCGAGGGGATGTCGTGCAGCAAGCCCTGTTTGCGTGGCGTGTCGGCCAACGCCAGAATTTCGCGCAGGGGCTGCGCGCTTTGCGCCAGACGGCCGGACGCGATGAGCAGCCGCAGGTAGTATTCGCGTGCCTTGGCGTCTTGCGGCAGGGCAGCCTGCCATTTCTCAAGCGCTTTCTGGGTGGCATCGAACGAGCGCGAGTGCAGGGCAATTTCGGTGGCGAGCAGGTACAGACGCTCGTCCTTCATGCGGGTGGCGGCATCGAGCATGTAGGCGTAGGCGTCGGCCGGGTTGCCGCGGTGCAGGTGCATATAGCCCACCAGAACCTCGTAGACCGAGGCCGAATTTTTCAGCATTTCCTGTACGGCTGCGCTGTCCATGCCCAACTGGGTGGTGGCAGCCACAGGTACTTTGCGAGCTTGGGCGGGTTTGGGCCGGGCCTGGCTGAGTTGGGTGGCGGTAGCCGGTGCGGGCAGCCCGGCCAGGGCGAGTGCGGCAACAAGGGTGAGCGTGGGCATGCGGTGCAAAGGCAACAAGATGCAGGACTCCTGAAGAAAGTGTGAAACGCCGCACACTACGGTGTGTCTATGGTAATGGCTGGGTCACATAATAATAAGGGAAGGGCGGGGTGCATGTGAAACGGTTCGTCAACCAGGCGGCATTCCTGCCCGAACGGAGCTTGTTTCTTTTCAGCCCCACGCCTGCCGCATCCACCATGCCCGAATTACCCGAAGTAGAAGTCACCCGCCGCAGCTTTGCCAACGCCATAGCGGGCAGCCGCATCGTGGAAGTGCGCTTGGGCAAGCCCTTGCGCTGGCCCCTGGGTGTGGAGCCGCACAGCCTGCATGGCAGGCAGGTGCTGGCGGTACGCCGACGCGGCAAATACCTGCTGCTGGATATGGACGAAGGCCTGCTGATGGTGCATCTGGGCATGTCGGGCAGTTTGCGCTTTGGATTGGATTTGCCGCCCGCCGGTACGCACGACCATTTCTCCCTGCATACCACGCAGGGCATTTTGCGCCTGAACGACCCGCGCCGCTTTGGCTGTGTGATGGCAGTTGCGTCTGAAAACGACCCCAAGGCCAGAAAATTGCTCGATGGCCTGGGTATGGAGCCGTTGGGTGAGGCGTTTGATGCAGGCACTTTCTACCAACAGCTCCGGCGCAGCCGCTCCAGCATCAAACAGGTGCTGCTGGTCGGGCGTATGGTGGTAGGCGTAGGCAATATCTATGCTTCCGAGGCGCTGTTCAAGGCCGGCATCCACCCTGAAAAAGTGGCAGCACGCATGTCGCGCAAGCAGGTGCAGCGGCTGTGGCAGACGGTGCGCGAGGTCATGCACAACGCGATTGAAGAAGGCGGCAGCAGCCTGCGCAACTATTCCAACGCGCTGGGGCGCAATGGCAATTACCAATCGCTGGCGTATGTTTACGGGCGGCAGGGGCAGCCTTGCCGTATCTGTGGACACACAATACTAATGATCAGGCAAGGGCAGCGATCCACATACTTTTGCCCTCATTGTCAAAAGCGGCAATAATGCAGACTTGTAAGTACAGGTATACCTTTATCTGATAATCACTGATTCGTCCCCATTGTGGGCGGGCACCCTTATAAAAACACATGTTCAACGAAAATATCCACCACCACAGCATCTGGCGGCAAGAGGTTGATACACGCCTCAAAACCCTGTCGCAATGGCTGGATGAACACGACCTGCTGCCCGTAGACCTGAAGTTCCAGCTTGACAAGATGCAGCTGGACAACCGCAGCGACAAGATCATGGTGGCCTTTGTCGCCGAGTTTTCGCGCGGCAAGTCGGAACTGATCAACGCGATCTTTTTTGCCGGTTACGGCAAGCGCATCATGCCAGCCAGCGCAGGGCGCACCACCATGTGCCCGACCGAACTGGGCTACGACGCCAAAGACTCCGCCTGTTTGCGGCTGTTGCCGATCCAGACGCGGCTGGAGCCGCAACCCCTGATGGAATGGCGGCTGGTGCCCGAGCAATGGACCAAGGTGGAGCTTGACCTCAACGACCCCGACCAGTTGATTGCCGCCATGAACAAGGTGGCTGAAACGATCGAAGTCACCATCGAGGAGGCGCGTGCGCTCGGTTTCTGGCAGGACGATGCGCCCGACAACCCCATGCCCACAGCGACGGGTACGGTGGAAGTGCCGCGTTGGCGCCATGCACTGATCAATATGGACCACCCCCTGCTGCGCCAGGGCCTGATCATTCTTGATACGCCGGGTTTGAACGCCATTGGTGCCGAGCCGGAACTGACCATGAGCCTGATCCCGCAGGCGCAGGCCGTGGTGTTCATCCTTGCTACCGATACAGGCGTAACCGCTTCTGACCTTGCCATGTGGCGCGAGTTTCTGGCGGGGGCGGATGATGACGCTTCGCGCTTTGTGGTGCTCAACAAGATCGACACATTGTGGGATGCGTTAAGCACACCAGAACAAATTGAGGGCCAGATCGAACGCCAGCGCAAGGAGTCGGC
>JAUNUE010000202.1 GCA_030538335.1 Allobrachymonas sp.
GCAAACCTGTAGCGGTGTGCGGCGAAATGGCCGGTGATACGGCCTTTACCCGCCTGCTGTTGGGCCTGGGCTTGCGCAGTTTCTCGATGCACCCGGCGCAAATCCTGGCGGTAAAGCAGGAGATCGTGCGGGCGGACGCCAGCAAGCTCGCCGAATGGGCGCAGCGCGTGGTCAGCAGCACGGATCCGGCTGCGCTGATGCACGATGAGGCAGACCTCAAGCGCGATTGAGGGCACGGTTGCTCAAGGTGGTTTCGCGTCTCAAGCAGATGGCATAAGCTTCGCAGGCATCTGGATGTGCACCTTCAGCCTGCCGCATCCTCGCACAGATATGATGCCAGCAAAGCCCCTTTTTGTTGCTACCAAACCCCCAAGTGAACCATGTCTCTAGCGCTTGCCGTATTGCAAACCAACCCTGTCGCTGGCGACCTGCCGGGCAATGTGCAGGCACTTGCCGTTGCTGCACGCACTGCCTATGCGCAAGGCGCGCGGCTTGCCGTCACGGGTGCCATGGCGGTGTGCGGCGCACCGTTGGGCGACCTGGCGCAGCGCCCGGCATTTGTGCAGGCCTGCCATGATGCAGTGGCGGATCTGGCACGGCAACTGGCTGATTGCCCTGATCTTGTTGTGGTGACCAGCCATCCCGCTGGCATAGCGGTGTTGCGCGGGGGGCAGGCCGCCTTGCATGCGGCATCTGATGAGCAGCCTTATGTGGTAGAGGTGCAAGGCATGCGCGTTGGCGTGCTGCAGGAGCCTGCCGTGCAGTTCGAGGCCCATTGTGCCGGTGCAGATGTGGTGTGCGTATTGGCGGCATCCCCATGGCAAATGGAGTTGTCTGCAGCGCGGGAGCAGCAATGGGCACACCATGCGCAGCAAAACCGGATGCCGGTCATTTACGCCAACCTTGTCGGCGGGCAGGATGGCCGGGTGTTTGACGGCGCATCGTTCGCGGTGCAGGCCGATGGCAATCTTGCAGGCCGTGCCGCTGCATTTACCGAAGCGGTGTGGCTGGTGCGCGCTCAGAAAAATGGCGACAAAATGGTGCTGGAGGCAAACACCGCACCACGGGATGCGGCCGATGGCCAGGTAGGCCGTGCGCCGTTTGTGCAGCCTTTCAACCACGCCCAAGTCTGGCAGGCGCTGGTGCTGGGCACGCGCGACTATGTGCGCAAAAGCGGCTTCAAGGATGTGCTGCTGGGTTTTTCGGGCGGCATGGATTCAGCGCTGGTGCTGGCGCTGGCGGTAGATGCGCTGGGCAAGGAACATGTCCGCACGGTGATGATGCCGTCTGAATACACGGCAGACATCTCCTTGTTCGATGCGCAGGATATGGCGCTGCGGCTGGGCGTGCAACACGACGTGGTGCCGATTGCCCCGTTGCGTGCGGCGTTTGAACAGGCGCTGGCTCCGCTGTTTGCAGGCCGCGCCGCAGACGTGACCGAAGAAAACATCCAGGCGCGGGTGCGCGGCACTTTGTTGATGGCGCTGTCGAACAAATTCGGCGCCATGGTGCTGGTTACCGGCAACAAGAGCGAACTTTCCACCGGCTACTGCACCTTGTACGGCGATATGGCAGGCGGCTTCGCCCCGATCCAGGACGTGCTCAAAACCCAGGTCTATGCACTGGCACGCTGGCGCAACCAGCACGATCCGTTCGGCACCGGCGCAGCACCCATTCCCGAACGCATCATCACCCGCCCACCCAGCGCCGAACTGCGGCCTGACCAGACCGATCAGGACAGCCTGCCGCCCTACGAGGTGCTCGATGCGATTGTGGTTGGGTATATGGAACAGGGCGCATCGGTGCAGCAATTGCTGGACGGCGGCCTGCCACCTGCCGCCGTGCAGCAGGTGGTGCGCCTGATCCGCATCAACGAATACAAGCGCCAGCAAGCTGCGCCCGGCGTGTGTCTTTCACGCCGGGCGTATGGGTGCGATTGGCACTATCCGCTGGTCAACCGTTTTGTGGAAAACTGAGCCTGGCGGACAGCAGGATGATTGTCAAATCGCGCCGCTGACCAACGGCTGTCAGCGTCGGCCCACAACACGCCGGTTGCCACGACGGTCATCATCGTCCTGTTTGTACCAGCCCTTGTGTTTGCCATTGTCTTTTTTGTACCAGCCTTTGTGCTTGCCATTGTCCCAATGCTCGCGCACCACCACTGGGCGGTTGGCAACTACCGGCTGGCGGTAGACCTGCTGGGTAACCACACGGGGGCGGCGAACAGCCGCGGCATTGACGAAATACACCGGCATTTGACAAGCGTTGTAGCGGCCACAGTAGCTGGCCCAGTTCTGGCGGTGCTGCGTCGGCACGTACATGTACACCGGTTGGGTGTTGACGACGGGTCTTCTTATCAATACCGGGGTGGGCGAGTACAGCGGCGGCACGGGCACACCAGGGTCGAACTGGATGCGCCCATAGGTGCCCGTGACCAGTGGCGCTCCGACAGAAATATTCAGGTAAGGGTGGATCGTGACCTGGGCCTGTGCCACGTTGGCGCCTACGGTGCCCATGGCACCCAGGGTGAGCGTAGCCAGCCATTTTTTGCCTTGCAGTTGCATAGTACCTCCTCTGCAAATCACCTGGCACACGCCAGGTCCGGATTGGAGATGCCAGATTACCAAAGGGTTCCCGGGCAATGGGTAGCAATGTGCACCCATGTGCAACAGAATGGCAATGGACTGCACTGGCGTTACACAGAGCTGCAGTCTCTGGTGGAGCAGGGGGCCTTATGTCAATGCAGTGCGTTGATGTCCACCAGGCCTTTTTCACGCGCCCGGTGTACGCCACGCCAGATGGCAGGCGCCAGTTGGTGTGCGCGAAAGATCAGCAAGTGGGCAATGTCTTCGGGCCAGCACGCACGCGCCACGGGGTCGAATACCTGCAGCCAGCGTGCGAAGTGTTCTACGGCGATGTCCTTGATCAGCGCGTGCTTGACCATGGGGTTACCACGGAACGAGGCGCCACCAAAGGCCACGGCGCTCCAGAAATCGGTCATGATTTCGAAATGCTGCGGCCAGCGCTCGTCGGGGATGATGCGGGCAAATACCGGGCCGAGGAGTTCGTCCTTGCGTATTTCTTCGTAAAAACGCACGACGAAATGGTGGATTTGCGCGCGCTCGGGCATGGGGCTGGTGACCACGGGGGTGGGCGCTTTTGAGAGATCGTGGCCAATCGGGTTGTGTGCGGGCAAGTCTGGCATGGCGGGACGTGGGCGGGAAAACGTCCATGCTAGACGCTGTGCCGCTTTTCACCAAGCCCGGTGCCAATAGCCTTGTTGCAGGTGGTGGCACAAACCCGTTGGCATGCCTTGGGCGGCCAGTGTTGCGCCTACGCGCCTTACCCCGGTTCTCTGCGCTTGTCAGAGCGGGGTAAAGCGTTCCGGTGGCTTATAGCCGAATCTGAAAATAATCAGACACCTTCCATGTGGGCTTCGATACCTCAGCCCGAACGGATCGGGTGGAATTTGTCAAATTATTTATCCAAGGAAAACCCCCGGCTTTGCCGGGGGACTGCCAAGGTTTGAC
>JAUNUE010000203.1:0-2062 GCA_030538335.1 Allobrachymonas sp.
CAACGGCTTCCGCTTCCGCGTGCCCTACGGCACCCTGCTGTGCGTCAGCGACAAACCCATGCACGGTGAAATCAAGCTGCCCGGCATGGCCGACCATTTCTACCGCGAGCGCGTAGACCAGCACCTGCGCATCGGCATCCGTGCGCTCGAAATGCTGCGCGAAGGCGGCGTGGAGCAACTGCACAGCCGCAAGCTGCGCAGTTTTCAGGAAGTGGCGTTTCAGTAACTTTCCTGACAAAACCGGAAATCGTCAAAATAATAAAAAAGTCTCTATTTGATCTGCCGCGGTTTGCAGGGTAACTGCCCGGTTGAAGAGGGTGTGTTGACTTGATGTTTGTGCGCTATGCCCTTGATGTTGCTATGAACCTACAAATTTGCAGCCATCGTTGGCAAGTTCCCGGTGGTTTTGTAAAAGCTCGTAAGAAATACGGATGTAGGCGTGGAAAAAATGACATTTTCTGAACGTTTGTCAGGAATCGTCTGCAACAATAACGGCACTTGAGGAGATTGCTGCCGTGGTTGGAATGTTGACACGTATGTTGGGTGCCCTGGTTTTGTTGCTGGGCTTTGGGGTATTGACCGCTTGGGCATGGGACAAATCCGACCCGCGCCAGGACTTGAGCGTGCCTGCCACCCACGGCGTACAACCTGCGCCCGTTGCGCCCACTGCCACTGCTGCCCGCGCTGCAGCGTTGCCCGTAGAAAACTGACTTTTCAACGGCTTGTGCGGGGATTCGTTTCCGCTGCATTTTCCACACTAAGCGCACATCTGTGCGGCAGGCCGCCCTACAATCGGCGCGATGCTGCAATTTGACCTGCTTTCTACCCACGGCCCCGAAAACAAGGCGCGCCGTGGTCGCCTCACGCTGAACCACGGCGTGGTCGAAACCCCGATTTTCATGCCCGTGGGCACTTATGGCACCGTCAAGGGCGTGATGCCGCAAAGCCTGCACGATATGGGTGCGCAAATCATCCTTGGCAACACCTTTCACTTGTGGATGCGGCCGGGGCTGGATGTGCTGCAGCAATTTGGCGGGCTGCACGAGTTTGAGAACTGGCACAAACCTATCCTTACCGACAGCGGGGGCTTTCAGGTGTGGAGCTTGGGCGAAATGCGCAAGATCAGCGAAGAAGGCGTGAAGTTCGCTTCGCCTGTGAACGGCGACCGGCTGTTTCTCACGCCCGAGATCAGCATGCAGATCCAGACTGTGCTGGGCAGCGATATCGTGATGCAGTTTGACGAGTGCACGCCGTACGAGACCAAGGGCCACATCACCACCGAGCGCGAGGCGCGCGATTCGATGGAGCTTTCCCTGCGCTGGGCCAAACGCTGCAAAGACGAGTTTACGCGGCTGCAAAACCCCAATGCGCTGTTTGGTATTGTGCAGGGCGGCATGTTCGAACACCTGCGCGAACATTCTCTGCAGACGCTGGTAGACATGGACTTTCCCGGCTACGCCATCGGCGGCGTGAGCGTGGGCGAACCGAAAGAAGACATGGAGCGCATCACCGCGCACACGCCGCACCGCCTGCCCGCGAACAAGCCGCGCTACATGATGGGCGTGGGCACGCCCGAAGACCTGGTGTTTGGCGTGCAGCATGGCGTGGACATGTTCGATTGCGTCATGCCCACGCGCAATGCGCGCAACGGCCACACCTTCACACGCTTTGGCGATCTGAAAATCCGCAACGCCCGCCACCGCAGCGACGCACGGCCGCTGGATGAAACCTGCACCTGCTACGCCTGTGCGGGCAGCTCAGGCGTGGCCTATGCCGATGGCGGCCGCGAAGGCTTCAGCCGCGCCTACCTGCACCATCTGGAAAAATGCGGCGAAATGCTCGGCCCCATGCTCACCAGCATCCACAACCTGCACTACTACCTGAACCTGATGCGTGAAATACGCGCGGCGATGGATGCCGGGCGGTTCGAAGCCTTTGTGGCGCAGTTCCACACGGATCGCGCACGCGGCGTGTAAAGCATCATTTCGTTCACGTTTGTCAGGTGACAAATGAAAACCATCGTCATTGCTTGGGAGCATGCAAGAGTATGACTTGGGAACCG
>JAUNUE010000203.1:2072-3494 GCA_030538335.1 Allobrachymonas sp.
AGGTGATGCGCGAGGCAGGGCTTATCGGCTAGCACCACCCTCGCGGTGGCCGCAACTGTAACCCCTGATTGCCATGCAAGGCAATCACACAAACCCGATCGAGCGCTGCTCGCGCACCTCGGGCTTGAGGCGGTGTTCCACTTCAAGCTGCTCGATAAACGCTTCTGCCGTGAGCTTTTCGCCAAGGATGTCGGCCTGGCGACACACGGCGGCGAAGTCGCCGGGGCAGAGTTGGTCGAGCTTGTGCAGGCGCTGCCGCACGGCGGGGGTGAGCGCGTCGGCATCGTCGGCCAGTGCCTCGGTGATGAACATGCGCTCGCGCTGTTCGGCGGAGAGCGGCTTGAACTGGATCTTGAAGCTGAAGCGGCGCAGCGCGGCCTGGTCAACCCGGTCGAGCAGGTTGGTGGTGCAGATGAAGATGCCGCGGAAGCGCTCCATGCCCTGCAGCATTTCGTTCACTTCGGTCACTTCGTAGCTGCGCTGCGCGCCGCGCCGATCCAGCAAAAAGCTGTCGGCCTCATCGAGCAGCAGCACGGCCTCGTCGCGCTGGGCGTCGGCAAACATGCGCGCCATGTTCTGCTCGGTGTCGCCCACGAATTTGCTGATCAGGTCGCTGCCCTGCTTGATGTGCAGCGGGCGCTGCAGGGTTTGCGCAATGTGCTCGGCCAGCGCCGTTTTGCCGGTGCCGGGCGGGCCGTAAAAGCACAGCGTGCCGTGGCCGCGCGCCTGCAGCGCCTCGATGATGCGCGCCACGGGGTAGCGCGTCTCAAGGTTCAACATGTCGAGCTTGTAGCTGGTGACGCTGCGGCGGCTTTTGTCTACCGGCGGGGCGTTGCCCAGCGCCTGGTCGGCGTGCTGCAACTGGCGCAGCATCCAGCCTTCGAGCGTGTTGGGCGCAGTCTCGCCTTCTTTTGGTTCGGTCACGACGGCCTCGTCGCCTACCGCGAGCTTGGCAAAACGCAAGGCGTTGGCAAGTTGCGCGGGTGTGAGGTTGTCGCGTTTGACGATGGTGTCGACAAAGCTGGTGCTCACATCCTCGTCTTTCAGCACCTTGCGCACCATCTGTTCGCGTGCGCCGGGCGGTGGGCTGGCGAGTTCGAGGTGGTAGGTGAAGCGGCGGCGGAAGGCCGGGTCGATCTGGTGGATGCTGTTGGTGACCCAGATAACCGGCACCGGGTTGGTTTCAAGGATCTGGTTGACCCAGGCCTTGCCGTTGACCGAGCTGCTGCCGGTATCGACCATCTGCTCCTGCCGCGCCAGCAGGCTGGCGGCATCGGCATGCACGGGCGGGAATACGTCTTCCACCTCGTCGAACAGCAGTGCTGCGCGTGACGATTCCTTCAGGAATGCCTGTGCAATCTGCAACGAACGGTAGCGGTCGCGGCCGCTCAGCGCATGGCCGTCGCGATCGGCAAATTCGAC
>JAUNUE010000204.1 GCA_030538335.1 Allobrachymonas sp.
ACCTGGAGGTGAGCAGCCGCGACCCGCACCGCTGGGAGCCGCTGCTGCGCCACGCAGGCGCCATCTTTCTGGGTGCCTACACCAGCGAATCGCTGGGCGACTACTGCGCCGGCCCCAACCACGTGCTGCCTACGCAATGCACGGCACGCTTCTCATCGCCGCTGGGCGTGTACGACTTCCAGAAACGCAGCAGCCTGATCGAAGTAAGCGAGCAAGGCGCGCAAACGCTGGGGCAAATTGCCAGCGTGCTGGCGCATGGCGAAGGTTTGCAGGCGCATGCGCGGGCGGCGGAAATGCGGTTGAAGCGCTGATTAAAACGTTAGCGTTAATCGTCATGCGCCGATTTTTCCTGCCCATTTTTTCCCTACTCACCTCCTGTGTCGCATTTGCAGGCGGAGATCATGTTGCTGGCTATGTAACAGAGTTTTTGGGTTCGGAGGGCATTTATGTTTTTAACTTCAAACAAACTGAACCCAAGCCGTTAATCCGAGGATGTACTGAGTTCAAGGTTCATGTTAAGTACCAAAGAGTTCCTTGGTATTCGTGGCTTCCATTCATTAGCTCATCTCATCCTACCCGCGAACAAACCATCGAAGCAAGTGCAGTTTTACAAGAAGCTGCTAGAAATAAACGTGAAATTCTGTTTGGTTACATGGGGCATGGGTTGGTGTCTGCAGACAGTTCGTGTACATTCTTCAGCAAAGGCTTGCTTGTTTATAGTGGCGCTATTATTTCTTTCAATCAACCTGTTTAAACGCTAAAAATGTTAAAACCAGGTGCCTTGCAAGCCAGTCCCAACCTGATGAAAAACTTGGCAACTGCCTGCCTGATTGCAGCCATTGTTGGCTGTTCTGGCCATGCACCAGCCCGCGCAACCGAACCCACCCGTATCTATCAATCCAAGTCAGAACTGGCCTCTGAACACGTGATTGATCGTCCAGCGCCAGTTCCGCTGATGACGTTAGCCCGTGGCGATGCGGTTACGGTTCTGAATGACGCCTACGGCAAGGATTATTGGGCGTGCCATGTGCGCACGCCCAATGGCAGAGAGGGCTGGACACACTGCACATCGCTTGATTACAAGCGCTCAAACAGCACCTGATATTTCTCCAGTGTTGCGTGTCATGCACGCCACATCATCAAATATTCATCTAACCTTCACGCCCCGGTCATGCGCATGTCCGACCATAACGGGCATGCAGACAAAAACTTTCTTTTTTGGCGCATGGCAGCGGATCATCACCGCCCGGGTGGCTGATACAAGGGCGGCAGGGATACATTTCCCCCTGGATCCCACGCCCACCAACAAAGAAGAAAACAGCAAATCAGACCGCTACCGCACGGTATGGATTTCTGACCTGCACCTTGGCACCAAAGGCTGCCAGGCTGCCGCCCTGCTGGATTTTCTCAAACACACCGAGTGCGAAACCCTGTACCTTGTGGGCGATGTGGTTGACGGCTGGCAACTGCGCCGCCACTGGTACTGGCCGCAACTGCACAACGACGTAGTGCAGAAAATACTGCGCAAGGTGCGCAAGGGCACACGGGTGATTTTCATTCCCGGCAACCACGACGAGTTTGCGCGCAAATACCTGGGTCTGAACTTTGGCGGTATCGAAGTCGCCGACGAGTGGCTGCACGAAACGGCTGATGGCCGCAAGCTGTGGATCACGCATGGCGACTATTTCGACGGCGTGATCCAGTGCGCCAAGTGGCTGGCCTATGTAGGCGACAACCTCTACGAGCTGGCCCTCAAACTCAACAGCCGCCTGAACCGCTGGCGTGCCCGCATGGGTTTGCCGTACTGGTCGCTATCCAGTTACCTCAAGCACAAGGTCAAGCGTGCGGTCAACTACGTGAGCGATTTTGAAGATGCTGTCGCCAAAGAAGCGCTGCGGCGTGGCGCCCATGGTGTGGTGTGCGGGCACATCCACCACGCCGAACTGCGCGAGATCAACGGCATTACCTACGCCAACGATGGCGACTGGGTCGAGAGCCTGACCGCACTGGCCGAGCATGCCGACGGGCGGCTGGAAATCTTGCGCTGGGCCGAGCATATGGCGTTACGGGAAAGGCTGGATGACACCATCCCCACCCAGCCGGTTGCAACATACACGCCAGTAGCACAAACTGCTTTCAGCGTGCAGGACGAAGAAGCAGCCAAGCCCCCATTCTGCGAGGAAGAGTGCAGCGTGAATTGAAACTCCCTCTCCCCTTATGTGAGAGGGGAAAAGCAGCACGCGCTTTTTGGCTATAGCCATTCTGGAAAATAATTTGACGATTACCGTCGATCCGTTCGGGCTGAGGCCTGTCCTGAGCAAAGTCGAAGGGTATCGAAGCCCCTGTGTAAAGGCTCTGCCCTTCGATACCTCAGGGCGAACGGTGTCTAATTATTTTTGGATGGTCTATAACCGTCGCTGATCGGCAGCCCACACCGCCTGCTACGGCTTGTCTGGCAAAAACAGCGCCTGCAGATCACTCAGAAAATCAAAGCCGCGTTCGGTAGGCTGCACGCGGTGCAGGTCGCGGCTGATCCAGCCCTTGGCCTCTGCTTGCTGCAAAGCAGGCTCAATCGCACTGCTGGTCAGCCCCGTGCGGGCCGTAAAATCGGCCAGCGCAAAACCGTGGCGCAGCCGCAAGGCATTGAGCATGTATTCAAACGCCAGGTCGGTGTGTGCTACTTCGTGTTCCTGCGCGATGGCCAGCCCTTCAACCGCCTGCTGCATATAGCGCTGCGGATCGCGCAGGCGCACCTGGCGCACGATGCGGTGGGCAAAGCTCAGCTTGCTGTGCGCGCCCGCACCTATGCCAAGGTAATCGCCAAACTCCCAGTAGTTGCGGTTGTGTACGCAGACGTGCCCGGCGCGGGCGTAGGCCGATACCTCGTAGCGCTGCAAACCGGCACGGTGCGTGGCTTCGGTAATGGCATCGAGCATGTCGTAGGCCAGATCGTCATCGGGCAGATGGCGCGGCGGGCGGGTTGCAAACACCGTGTTCGGTTCGATGGTGAGGTGGTAAATGCTCAGGTGCGGCGGCACAAACGCGAGTGCCTGCGTGATATCAGCCCGCAGCATTTCCAGCGTCTGCCCCGGCAGGGCATACATCAGGTCGAGGTTGAAGGTGGCAAAGCAGCGCGCCGCTTCGTCAAGCGCATCACGCGCCTGTGCGGCGCTGTGCACACGGCCAATCGCCTGCAAGGCGGCATCATCAAAACTCTGCACGCCAACTGACAACCGCGTAACGCCAGCCTGGGCAAAAGCGGCAAAACGGTCGCGTTCAAACGTGCCGGGATTGGCCTCCAGCGTGATTTCGCAACCCGGCAGCAAGGGCAAACGCGCACGCACCGCCGCCACCAGCTCTGCAATCGCATCGGGGCTGAACAGGCTGGGCGTGCCGCCGCCGATGAACACGCTGACCACCTGCCGCCC
>JAUNUE010000205.1 GCA_030538335.1 Allobrachymonas sp.
CTGAGGTAATGGCCATGGCCAGCGCGCCCCAGAAGGTGACCCGCACGGCGGCCTTGACCCACGAAGCCCCCGCATGCGCAGATCACGCCCAACTAACTGCGCGCCCAGTGTTACACAAACCACATCTTGGAAGTAGGCGAAAAAATTTTCGCCATTATTTCAATAATCGTTGTATTATTGAAATATGCAAACCGATACCGCCGTTTCCCTGTTTGAATCGCTGTCTTCCCCCGTGCGGCTGGAGGTGTACCGCCTGCTGGTCAGGCACAGCCCCGACGGACTGGTGGCCGGTGAAATTGCCACGGTGCTCGACATGCCGCCCAACAAGCTGTCGTTCCACCTCAAGGCGCTGGCGCAGGCTGGCATGGTCACGGTGGAGCAGCAGGGGCGCTTTCAACGCTACCGCGCCAACATTCCGCAAATGCTGGACCTGATCGCTTTCCTGACCGACAAGTGCTGCGCCGGTCACCCCGAACTGTGTGCTCCCTCGCATCCAGAGCCTTCCGCGTGTTCTCCAAAAGGAGTTTTTCATGAATGATTCCCGTGTTTTCAACGTGCTGGTGCTGTGCACGGGCAACTCGGCCCGCAGCATCATCGGCGAAGTACTGTTCAATGCCTTGGGCCAAGGCCGGTTCAAGGCGTACAGCGCGGGCAGCCATCCGGCGGGCAAGGTGCACCCGGTGGCGCTGGAAATGCTGCAAGCCCTGCACCTGTCAACCGAGGGTTTGCGCAGCAAGAACTGGGATGAATTTTCCCAACCCGGCGCGCCGCAGATGGATTTCATCATCACGGTATGCGACCGTGCAGCGGGCGAAGCCTGTCCCCTGTGGCTGGGCTCGCCCATCACGGCGCACTGGGGCTTTCCCGACCCGGCTGCCGTAGAAAACCCGGATCAACAACGCCGCGCCTTCCAGGACGTGGTGCACGGCATGACCAACCGCATCCGCCAGTTTGTGAGTCTGCCGCTGGTCTCGCTCGATGCGCTGGCCATCAAGCGTGAGATGGACAGAATCGGCCAACAACCCATCGATACCACTGATAAAAACCAGCCTGTTTGAACGGCACACCGTTGCATCGACATTTCTATTTTCAGGAAAAACCCCATGGGCCTGTTTGAACGTTACCTGACCCTCTGGGTTGCGTTGGGCATTGTGGCCGGCGTGGTGCTGGGCTTGCTCGCGCCCGGTGCATTCACCAACATCGCCACGCTTGAATACGCACACGTCAACCTGGTGGTGGCAGTTTTCATCTGGATGATGATCTACCCCATGATGATCCAGATCGACTGGTCATCCATCAAGGACGTCGGCAAAAAGCCCAAAGGTCTGCTGCTCACGCTGGTGGTCAACTGGCTGATCAAGCCTTTCACCATGGCAGTACTGGGCGTGCTGTTTTTCAAATACATCTTCGCGCCCTGGGTGACCCCGCAAGCGGCCAGCGATTACATCGCGGGCATGATCCTGCTGGGCGTAGCACCCTGCACGGCCATGGTGTTTGTGTGGAGCCAGCTCGTCAAGGGCGATGCCAACTACACGCTGGTGCAGGTGTCGGTCAACGACCTGGTCATGATTTTTGCCTTCGCACCGCTGGCCGCCTTTTTGCTGGGCGTGACCAACGTGACCGTGCCATGGCAAACCTTGTTGCTGTCCACCGTACTGTACGTCGTACTGCCGCTGGTGGCGGGCGTCATCACCCGGCAGATGCTGATGCGCCGCAGTGCAACCGCCGTGGCAGACTTCACCGCGCGCATCAAGCCTTGGTCGATCACGGGGCTGATCGCCACCGTGGTGCTGCTGTTTGGCCTGCAAGCACGCACCATCGTGGCGCAGCCACTCGTCATCGCCATGATTGCGGTGCCGCTGCTGCTGCAGACCTACGGCATTTTCTTCATCACCTGGATCGGCGCGCGCATGCTCAAGCTGCCCCACAACGTGGCCGGGCCTGCCTGCCTGATCGGCACTTCCAACTTCTTTGAGTTGGCGGTAGCTGTGGCGATTTCACTGTTTGGATTGCACTCGGGCGCGGCGCTGGCCACGGTGGTAGGGGTATTGGTCGAAGTACCCGTCATGCTGTCGCTGTGTGCCTTGCTCAATCGGATGGAGCCCGCCATGCCGTCACCCGGAAAAGTTTCCGCCTGAATGCAATCAGGATGCTTATACAGAAAAAAACCGCCCCGAAGGGCGGCCAAATGGAGGAACTTGCTGCTGCTTGACACCTGAAATTTCAGAACATATGGCGCATGCCAACGGTGACGTAATTGGTATAGCCGGAGAACCCGCCCAGATACGTGCCCGCAGGCGTGGCGCTGTACGCCTTGGCTTTGAGGCTGCCTTTGCGCCCGGCACGGGCATACAGTTCGGTGCGCTTGCTCAAGGCGTAGTTGGCTCCCACCATGAAGTTGTTGCCGCTGCCGTTGATGCGGTAGTTGTCCCTAGCGGGTGCAATTTCTTGCAGCAACGCCCCGTAATCGCCCAACCGGGTTACGTCATTGACGGCCTTGACACGGTTGCGACCGTATTCAGCCATCAGCGTCAAGGCGCCAAAGGGCGCGCTGACACCGATACTGGCGTGCTCCCATCTGGAATAGGCACCGCCACTGACGCGGTGCTTGCTGGCGATGTAGTGGCTGAAGATTTTTGCCACGCCAAAATCGTAGCTGCCGCCCACGCCGTATTCGGTGCTGATGGCGCCCGCCGCACGGTCACGGAACTGCTGGACGGCGCCGCCTACGCCAACAGGCCCGTTGTTGTAGGCAAGCCCCAGACCAATGCCCGTGGTGCGCGTGTCAGCAACGGTTGTGCTCACGCCATTGGCAACCCGGGTGGTTTTTGCCCTTTCCCCGCCCACCATGGCGTTGACAGTAAATCCCGAAAATTCTCCAGAATAGAAAAGACCCGAGTAATGTTCGGTGTATGCCACATCCCCCTTGGTGCTGCCGTCGATGCCAAAGCCCCAGTTGTCCAACGGCGTGGCATCGCGGCCCACCACCACCGTACCAAAACCGCCTTTCAGGCCTACCACCGAACGGCGGTTGAAGCCCCCGGCAAAGGCCCCGCTGGTTGAATCGAACCCGGCCTCCACATTGAATACCGCAGACAGGCCATTGCCCAACGCCTCTTCGCCTTTCAAACCCCAGCGCGATCCCGAAAGCACCCCGCTGACCATTCCCACCTTGCGCAACTTTTCGTGGTGGAACTGCACGCCGTTTTGGTCATGAAGGCGGCGCACCCCCTGGCTGATTTCATAGCCCGTATCGACGACGCCGTACAAAGTAACGGAGGATTGGGCAGCAGCAGAGCCAGCAGCGGCCAGTGCAGCCATGGCAACGAGGGTATGTTTTTTCATGAAAGGTATCTGTAAAAAGGGTTTTGCTACCTGCTACAGTAGTCTCTGCGCAGCAAGTGGT
>JAUNUE010000206.1 GCA_030538335.1 Allobrachymonas sp.
TGGCCGCGTGGCTGGCACCCCGTGCGGCAGCGACGGCTGCCCTGCCTTTGCTGCTGGCGGGCGTGGCCTTGCCCGCCTGGGCGGCACACCACGCGCAGGCATGGGCACAACAACAAGCCCACACCGCCGAGCAACGGCGCACGGCGCTGTTGCAACCGCTGGCGGCCATCACTGCCTTGCTGCAATGGGGGCAATGGGCACGCTTTGCGCAGCGCTTTCAACAGCAAGACTTGGCGCACCAGACCATTGTGCAGGCCCAACACCGCTGGCAACGCCGGGTGCTGCTGGGCCAACGGCTTGGGCTGGCCTTGGCTGCAGGTCTGCTGCTGTGGCAAGGTGCAACGGCTGTTGCGCAACGCAGCATCTCTGCGGCGCTGCTGCTGGCGCTGTTGCTGGCCTTGTTCGGCTTGGGCGAAGCCTTGCAGGCGCTGGGGCAACAGGTCATGGCGCTGGGTCTGGCACGCGCCGCCCAAGACCGGCTCAATGCCCTGTTGCAAGCGAGCGTCAGCCCGCAAGAATCCGCTACAAGACTTGAACCGCCACCTGCTGCACAACAACCGATCACGCTCGACATCGACAACCTCAGCGCACGCCACCGCGGCGCCCTTAATGGCGTGGAGCATCTGGATCTGCACCTGCAAGCCGGTGACGTGCTATGGGTGCAAGGGCCGTCTGGTGCGGGTAAATCGACCCTGCTGGCGGTGCTGGCAGGCGAGCTGGAACCCTTGAGCGGCGACATCCGCGCCTGGAATCGGCCCTACGCCCATATCGACTGGAACGGGCGGCTGGGCTACCTCGGCCAGACGCTCGATGTATTTGACCTGACGCTGGCCGAGAACCTGCGCCTGGGGCAAACACAGGCCAGCGATGCAGATTTGTGGCGTGTGCTGGAACAGGTCGCATTGGCCGACTGGGCGCGGGCGCTGCCGCAGCAGCTTGATACGCTGGTCGGCGAATACGGTGCTACGCTCTCGGGCGGCCAGGCACGCCGCGTGGCGCTGGCGCGGCTGCTGCTCAAACCCCAGGACCTGCTGCTGCTTGACGAACCGCTGGCCGGGCTGGACGAAACCAACCGCCACGCGCTGTTGCACCAGTTGCAAGAACATCAACGCCACGGTATCCTCATCATCGTGAGCCACCATGCCGTTGCCTTGCCCGGTGTGCGGCATTTGCGCATCGGTGACTGAGAGCCTGTTCACAATCTCTGCGTGAGGTGCTCTACAGCCAAATCTGAAAATAATCAGACACCGTTCGCCCTGAGGTATCGAAGGGCAGACACCTTCCATGTGGGCTTCGATACCTCAGCCCGAACGGATCGGGTGGAAATTGTCAAATTATTTCTCGAAATGACTATACTTTTCAAAAAGCTGTGAACCTTTTGCGCAAACCACAGGCGGGTTGTATGCCCGACGAGGGTTTACTTGCGCCGTAGGGCAGTTTTTTGAAAGCAGTCCGAAGGGCGCAGGCCAACTGCGCCAAGCCTTACGTCATTGCGAGCCGCCGCAGGCGGCGTGGCAATCTGCTGTTTCTGGGCAACGCCACAAGATTGCCACGTCGCGCTTTGCGCTTCTCGCAATGACACGGTTTTGGCTCTGCGCGCATCCTGCGGGGCAATCGTGAACAGGTTCTGAGCGCTGTGCCCGGATCTGATCAGGCAAACAGGGGGCAACCCAATCAGTCACTCCGCCAAAAAGAGGTTTCTGGCATTCAGCAGCAGCGAACCCAAAGTCAGAAACAGCGTGATGACCAGCACCCACTTGTCAACCCTGGCAGAGTTCAAGGTCTTGCCGGTGATGTGCTGCAGCACCAGATGGATGTAGCTGCCGTCCGGTTTGCCTGGCCCGCAGTGCTGCTTGATTTTCCAGTGCCAATCTGAAATGGGGCAATAACCAGTGCCCAGCCAATGGCCAAGAATGAACCAACTGCCCAGCATGGCCAGCAGCAAAGTCAGGTGCCAAGGCAGCAGCGCAGGCACCAGCCAACCCAACAGAAAAAACATGATGACGGCGATATGCAGGGCATGGAATGCCGCATTCAGAAAAGGATACACAGACTTTTTCATCTTCATGAGGGTGACGCTTGCGCATGTTTTTCGGCAATTTGCGCGGCGTGCCCCAGCACCTTTTCAAAAGCCAGCGCGTACTCGTCCAGCAATGCTTTTGAGGCATGGGGAAAGGACGGCAGCTTCATCAGTTCGGCGTTGGCCTTTTCCGTAACCGGCAGATGCGTTTGCGTGTAGTCGGGCACATCGTCGGTGCATGGCCGCATGATGTCCTTGAACGCGCCTTCTGCAAAAAAGGGTTGCTGGTGCAGCAAGGGGTAGCGCGGTGCGCTGGCCATACAACCTTCGGCCTGCAAGGCGCGAATCAACAACTCCATCGGCAGCCCGGTTTTTTCGCAAGGCGGCTTGACAAGGTATTCAAAATAAACGCGCTCGACATGGGGCGGTGGCAAGAAGGTATTCACGCCCTGTTTTTCAAGAGCCTCTGACAGATACACCAGGTTTTCGTTGCGCCTTGCATTGCTTGCTGCGAGCCGCGCAAGCTGCACCCGTGCAATGGCAGCCGACACAGGCGCAATGCGCGTCTTGATGCCAAAACTGGTGCCCGCAAAACGGCGCGCCGGGGTGTCCAGTTCGATGATGCGGGTGATGTCGCCAAAGCACACGGCCCGCTCCCAATAGGCATAGTCCCGGCACAGCAGGATGCCGCCTTCGCCTGCGGGCGCAAGCTTGCCGCCCTGCAGGCTGAAAACGCAGACATCGCCCAAAGTGCCACAAGGCTGGCCGCGCCAATGCGCCCCCTGCGCATGCGAGGCATCTTCGATGATTTTCAGGCCATGCTTGCGCGCCAGCGCCGTGATCTCGCTCATGCGCGAAGGCATGCCCCACAAATGCACCACCACCATGGCCTTGGTGCGTGGCGTTATTTTTTTCGCCATATCGGCAGGATCCAGGCCCAGCCGTTCAGGCTCGCTTTCGCAAAACACCGGAACGGCACCCAGCCACACCAAAGGCAATACAGAGGCCCAGAAGGTGGCCGCAGGCACCAGCACTTCATCCCCCGGCTTCAAACCTATGGCCCAGAATGCCGCCATCAGGGCCGAGGTGCCATTGCAGTGCGCCAGCGCGTAGGGCATGTCGAAGTATGTGCGGTAATCGTGCTCCAGCTCCCTGATGACCGGGTGGGTGGAAATATCCCCCTCGCGCATGACGCGCAGCACCGCCTGCTCGTCCTGCGCTGTCAGTACTGGCCAGCGGTTGGCCTCAGTCTGATCCAGGGTGACGGCGGGGGTTCCGCCAAGAATGGCTGGTATCGCTTTCATGTGCATTCTCCTTATCGCATCAACACGTCAAACTCTTCTTCCACCT
>JAUNUE010000207.1 GCA_030538335.1 Allobrachymonas sp.
CGAAGCGAGGCTGGTTTCGCTGTTGGTGCTGGTGAGCTTGCCTGTGATGAGCAGCCCCCACGTGGCAGCGTTGACGAACAGGGGGTTGTTGCCGTGCAGGTGCGCCCGCCAGTCGCCCTTGCTGATCTTGTCGCGGATCAGCGCATCGCGCGTGGCGGCATCAGGAATGCGCAACAAGGCTTCTGCCAGGCACATCAGCGCCACGCCTTCCTGGCTGGACAGGGCAAATTCCTGGATCAGGTCTTCGACCCCGCCGCTGGCGCGGCCCTTGCGCTTGTTGCGCAGCACCCGTACCAGGTCGGTCGCCATGTCGAAAATCGCTTTACGCTGCTGGGCGTCAGCTACTTCGGCCTGTGCCAGCAAGGGCGGCACGCACTCGGTTTCGGGCGTGCGCCAATGCGCGGTGATGGCCGCGCGCAGGGGTGTTTGTGGTGCCACGTCCTGGGCAAACTCCAGAAATGGCTGGAGGGGGCTGACAATATGGCCGGTATCGTCCTCTTGCGGAAGATCGTCTTGCGGCTGGAGCAGGCCGTTGCCGTCCATCACAGGAGGCGTGTGCCCGTGCTCGACTTGCTCCAGGTAGTTGAAGATGGCCTGTTTGATCAGCCAGTGCGGTGTGCGCTCCAGGCCTGCTGCTGCATCCTTGATGCGTTGACGCAGAACCTCGTCCACCTTGATGCCCAGTGTGGTTGCCATATGTGCCTCCGTTGCTGTACGCCTCTTCCGGGCGTGCGGGAGGCTTATTGTGCGCCAAAAACAAAAGGTGCAACCCGGTATTTGTACCAAGGTTGCACCTTGCTGGGCGTTTGGTAAAAAGGGATCATCAGATACTTGCACCAAGCCGCGCCGCGAAGAGGGCGCGACTTAATGCAAGTAAGCCCTTGCTGCGGCAAGATGGCGCTCCCGCAGGAAAAGGAAAAGCGGCAATGCCAATGAAGGGCCAACCACGAGACAAGACAAGGGCAACCAAAGCCGACGCATGGCCAGCTTACGGCCCTCCGCGAGCACGAATAACGCGACAGCAATACCAGAAACTAGAACATCTGCCCATGCGAATGCCGCGATGTTATTTGAGGTGGCAAGCTGCCATAAGAGCGGTACATTGAGGCCGTGCGCAGACAGCCACGGAACAAATTGGGAAAGAGGCAGGGCCGTGCCAGTGATACAGAGAAGAATGTAGATGATCTGCACCTTGCCTCCTGCATGGGCTTAAGACTGGATTGGTTTTTGCGTGTGCAAAAATGCCAAGAATCCGCTGCAGGCATCTTCACATAAATCGAGCACTTCTTCAAATCCTTCGCGACCGCCGTAGTAAGGATCAGGCACATCCTGCGTGTTGAACTGCTGGCAAAAACTGGCCAGGCGCCGGATTTTGTGCTGCTGCTCGGGCGGGCACAGGGCGCGGGCGCGGTTTTCGTTATCGTCGTCCATCACCAGCACCCAGTCAAAATCATCAAAGTCACGGCGCTGCAATTGCCGCGCCCGCTGGGCCGACAGGTCGTAGCCGCGCTCCAGCGCCTGCTGCTGGCTGCGTGCATCGGGCGGGTGGCCGATGTGGTAGCTGTGGGTGCCTGCTGAGTCGACTTGCACGGCGTTTTGCAAACCTTGTTGCTCGACCAAGTGTTCCAGCACGCCCTGTGCCGTGGGGCTGCGGCAGATGTTGCCCATGCAGACCATCAAGACGCGAACAGGGTTTTGTTGCGTGGTGTGTGGGGTCATTCAAACTCCTTGTGGGTGCAGCGCTTGCGCCAGCGCCAGGTATTCATCCACCGGCACCTCTTCGGCGCGGCGTTGCACGTCGAAGTTACCCGCAAATCCTTTTTCCTGCAACCAGGCCCCCAGGGTGTGACGCAGTAATTTGCGGCGCTGGCTGAAGGCCACACGCACCAGTTCGGTCAGCAATGCAGGGGCAATCTGCACTGGCGTGGCATGCGGGGTCATGCGTACCACGGCGCTGTCTACCTTGGGCGGCGGATCAAAACTCTGCGGTGGCACGAACAACACTTCTTCCATGGCATAGCGCCATTGCAGCATCACGCTCAAGCGGCCGTAGGTGGCAGTGGCAGGTTGCGCCACCATGCGGTCGATCACTTCCTTTTGCAGCATGAAGTGCTGGTCTTGCACCACACCAACATGGTCGAGCAGGTGAAACAGGATGGGCGTGGAAATGTTGTAGGGCAGGTTGCCCACCACGCGCAGTGGGGCCGATTTGCTGCCTGCAAGGGCGCTGAAGTCGACCGTGAGCACATCGGCCTCGATTACCTCAAGTTTGGGGTTTTGGCGCAGGCGCTGTCCAGTTCGATCACGGTAAGCTGCCCGGCGCGCTCCAGCAGCGGTTGCGTCAGGGCAGCCAGGCCGGGGCCGATTTCTACCAGCGCCTCGTGGGGTTGGGGGTTGATGGCCTTGACAATGCCATCGATGATGCCATCGTCCGCCAGAAAATGCTGGCCAAACCGTTTGCGCGCTACGTGTCCTTGCGTGGGATGAGGCGCACGCGATGCCTTGTGCCGACCAGCGTCGCGCCCACGGGTCAACGCGGTGCCTCGCGCATCTCGACGTAGGCCTGGGCGCGCACTTCGCTCTCCCATTTTTGCAGCGCCTCTTGCGATTTTTGTTGACGCACGGCGTTGCGTGCGGCTTGCAGTTGCTGGTCTTGCGTCATGGGGCTGGCGCGGCGGTCAAGCAATTGCACCAGGTGCACGCCAAAACGCGACAGGAAGGGCTGGCTCAACTGGCCTGGTTGCAAGGCGCTGACCTGCTCCTGGAACTCGGGTACAAACACGCCTTCGGGCGCCCAGCCCAGATCGCCACCCTGGGCGGCGCTGGCATCTTTGGACAGCTCGCGTGCGGCGCCTGCAAAATCCAGCTTGTTGGCGGCCACGCGTCTGCGCACATCGGCCAGCTTGGCAGCAGCCTGCTGCGCTTCTGCCTCGCTGGTGGCGGGCAGCAGGATATGGCGGGCGCGGTTTTCTACCACACGCAGTTCGCTGGTGTTTTGCGTGCGCAGCCAATGCAGCGCGTCCAGTTCGGTGACTTTTTCGGCCGCCATGCCGGTGCGCGCGTCGCGCATTTTTTGCAGCATGAGTTGCTCGGTCAGCTCCTTGCGGTATTCGCTTTCGCGGATGCGGCGCTCGGCCATGACGCGGCGGCGGAACTCCTGCGGGCTCATGTTCTGCCGGCTGGCCAGCGTTCTTTCGGCATTGGCAATTTCTTCGTCGGTGACTTTCATGGTGGTGTCGCGCACCGACTGGATGGCGGCTTTTTTCAGGATCAGGTCGTCGAGTGATTGGCGCAGCAGCGCCTCGCGTGCCGGGGTCTGGCCACCATTGGCCGCCATTTCGCGCGCCATGTCGTTGGCGTGCTGGTT
>JAUNUE010000208.1 GCA_030538335.1 Allobrachymonas sp.
GGCATCCAGCGCGACGATATTGCCCTGGCTGTCGCGGTTGAGCGGGTTGATCTCCACCAGCGAAGCGTCGGTCTCCATATAGCACTTGTAGACCTTCTGGCACACGTCGATGAACTGGGCTTTGGAATCCTCCGGCATGCCCACGCCGCGCGCCAGCTCTTCGCCTTGTGCATCGGTCAAACCCACAGCCGGGTCGACAAACACCTTGATGATTTTTTCGGGCGTGGTGTGCGCGACTTCTTCAATATCCATGCCGCCTTCGCTGCTGGCAATAAAGGCGACCTTCTGCGTGCCGCGGTCCGTCACGCACGAGAGGTAATACTCTTGCTGGATGTCAGCGCCCTCTTCAATATAGAGGCGGCGCACTTTTTGCCCTTCAGGCCCGGTCTGGTGCGTGATGAGCTGCATGCCGAGGATTTCTTCGGCACGGGCTTTTACCTCGTCAATCGACTTGGCTACCTTCACGCCACCACCCTTGCCGCGCCCCCCCGCGTGGATCTGCGCCTTGACCACCCACACCGGGCCGCCCAGCTTCTGCGCGGCTTCCACCGCCTCCTGCACCGTAAACGCCGCTATGCCGCGTGGCACCGGTACACCAAACTGGCGCAAGATTTCCTTGCCCTGGTATTCATGGATTTTCATGGAAAGGCTCGTTCTGATGGGGTCATACAGACACAGGGCGGCCTGTTGCAGTGCACAAAAACGCCTGCCGCCCCTGGAAAATGCAAATGTAGCACGGGCGGGGGAGTCGAAAACTTACAGCCCCGTTCTGCTGCACTGCCGCAAACCATGTTTACGACGCGCATCCACAAACGCGGCATACTTGGAGCCTGTTCAAAAATCCTTGCATCCAACATCAGCAATGAGCTCCACCCACCGCATCTTCATCGACGGCGAAGCCGGTACCACCGGCCTGCAAATCCGCGAGCGCCTCGCCCGCATGCCCAGCATCGAAGTCGTCAGCATCGACCCGGCCTTGCGTAAAGACCCCGCCGCCAAACAAAAGCTGATGGGCGAGGTGGATGTGGTCATCCTCTGCCTGCACGACGATGCCGCACGCGAATCGGTGGCCTTGATCGACGCGCTGCCTTCCGAAAAGCAGCCGCGCATCATCGATGCTTCCACCGCGCACCGCGTGGCACCGGGCTGGGTGTTTGGTTTTCCGGAACTGTGCGCGGGGCAGGCCGACGCCATCCGCAACGCAAAGCGCGTGGCCAACCCCGGTTGCTATGCCAGCGGCGCCATTGCCCTGATCCGGCCCTTGATCGACGCAGGTATTTTGCCAAATGACCACCCCGTCACGCTACCCGCAGTGAGCGGCTACTCCGGCGGTGGCCGCCAGATGATCGAAGCCTACGACCGCAACGAAGCGCCGCCCTACGAACTGTATGCGCTGGGGCTGTCGCACAAGCACATCCCCGAAATCATGGCGCACACAGGGCTGAAGCGCCGCCCGCTGTTCGTGCCCGCAGTGGGCAATTTCGCGCAAGGCATGATCGTGCAACTGCCGCTGCACCTCGACACCCTGCCCGACCGACCGCGCCTGCAAGACTTGCATACCGCCTACGAAAACCACTACCGTGGCAAGGGCTGGGTCAAGGTCGAAGACGCATCCGCCAGCGGCAAGCTGGACGCCGTGGCACTCAACGACACCAACCTGCTTGAAATCCGTGTGCACGGCAATGACGAATTGTTCCACGCCGTCTGCACCGCCCGGCTCGACAACCTCGGCAAAGGCGCCAGCGGCGCGGCGGTGCAGAATTTGCAGTTGATGCTGGACCTCGGTTGATTCGAACGGGTGATTTGCTCACCTGGCGCAGCAACAAAAAAGCGCCCGAAGGCGCTTGGGGATGCTTGCAACTGGCGCGTCAAGGATTGGAGATGCCTGACAACGGTTGTTGCACCATCTTGGTGCTCTTGTAGTAGATGTCTGCACTTTGGGTGCCCAGATGCTGGGAGCCGAAATAGTAGAAACCTTGCTTCGCATGGCTGTTGAAGACGTCAGCCACTGCAGCGGCGGTGTCGTTGGCTGGTGCCTCCGTATCCACCACTTGATACTCGACGGTGCTGACCGAATCGCGCTTCATGAACCAGAAGTAGCTCACGCCTTCAAACACCACCGGCCCCAGATACGACCAGCCTTGTGCGCCACGCTCTGACAAAAGCGTCTGTGTGGCCGCAATGCCAATGGTGCTGGGAACCAGATCATGGCTGAACTTGTCGGCGCTAGCGCTGTCCTTGAAGAAAACAGCAACGGTAGCGGGTGACGCACCCACAAAGTAGGGCTGCAAGGTGTTGTAGCCTTTCTGGCCCCAGGCATTCATCTGTGCCAATGCCGCATCTTTGGAGATACCGAGTGCCTCCACCTCGTAGGTATAGGTGCGGTTGCACTTGGTGTTTTTCACGTACAGATCTTGCATCTGGTTGTTGAGCACCAGCGGCCCCTTGAACAGGTAGCCCTCTTGTCCGTTGGCATTGAGCGCTGTTTTCCAGCCTGCTACATCTTGCGCTGGCGCAGTTGCGCGGTAAGCATAGGTGCCGCTTTCGTTGCTGACAAAGATGCCGTAGGTCTTCATGCCACGCGCAATATCGGTGGCAAATGCATAGCCCAACGCCCCTGTTTCGTTGGCTTTTTGCAGGGTGGTTGTGCCATCAGCCACCTGATAGGCAATGCCCTGCGCGCTGCATGGGTCAACAACAGGTTGCGGAGCTGGCGTTTGGGGGCTGGGCGCAGGAACTGCAGGTGCCCCGCCCCCCGGTGTTGCCGTTGCAGAAGGTGTGCCACCACCCCCTCCACCGCATCCGGCAAGAGCCAACACGCTGAGGGCTGCAACAAGACCCGTTTTTTTGATCAGAACCATGGAATATCTCCTTTTGGATGATTGATTCAAAAATATACATACCTATAGGCTTGTGCATTCTATGCAAAATAGCACCTAAAAACTACTTGATTCCTGATATTGATGAATTTTTTTGGCCTCTGCCTCTCTGAAATCCACGCGTTTTTCATAAGCCTGCGCTATGGTTTTTCGGCGCAGTATTGGCCTACACTCTTTCCAGCCCAACAGAGGAGGAGACAGCATGAACAAAATTTATCCGAGCGCTGCCGAGGCGCTTAAAGGCGTGGTCAAAGATGGCCAACTACTGGCCGTGGGCGGATTCGGTCTGTGCGGCATCCCCGAAGCGCTGATCGATGCGCTGCACGATTCCGGCGTCAAGAACCTGACCGTGGCGTCGAACAACGCCGGAGTGGACGGTTTTGGCTTGGGCAAGCTGCTCGAAACCCGCCAGATCAAGAAAATGATCGCCTCGTATGTGGGCGAAAACAAGGAGTTCGAGCGCCAATACCTCTCGGGCGAGCTGGA
>JAUNUE010000209.1 GCA_030538335.1 Allobrachymonas sp.
GGTCAAACCTTGGCAGTCCCCCGGCAAAGCCGGGGGTTTTCCTTGGATAAATAACACGATCCGAGTACTTGTCCCACTCGGCAAATACCTGCGATGCGTACATGATTCCGGGGAAGTCACCGGACTCGGCCTCCTTTCGTAAAGCGTTCTCCGTGTGCTCGGGGATCGGCAGCATCGCGAGTTTGTATCTTTCAATATTTTTCATCGGGATTTTTTCCTGAATCTTCCATGGCAGCTAACGTTGAAGGCAAGCTGTGCTTCCTCGAAGATGACGCCATGCTCGTTAGCATTCAGTGCTGCTATTACAAAGTTCCCCATCATCTCTGGGGCTGCAACACAGCAAACTTGCCGTGGCCTTGTTGCGTGTAACGGAGTAAGTGCGCCGGTGCGGGAATGGAGTTACATCCGTTGCCGCACCGCTTCGTACAGGCACACGCCGCTGGCAACCGATACGTTCAAACTTTCCACCCCGCCGCGCATCGGAATGGAAATCAGCGCATCACAGGTCTTGCGCGTGAGCTGGCGCATGCCCTTGCCTTCTGCGCCCAGCACCAAGGCCAGCGGGCCGCGCAAATCGGCCTGGTACAGCGTTTGCGGGGCATCGTCGCTGGTGCCGATGATCCAGATATCGCGTTCTTTCAATTCCTTCAAGGTGCGCGCCAGATTGGTGACCATGAAGTAAGGCATGGTCTCGGCCGCGCCGCTGGCCACTTTGGCCACCGTGGCGTTGATGCCCGCCGCGTGGTCTTTGGGCGCAATCACGGCATGCACGCCAGCGCCATCGGCCACGCGCAGGCAGGCGCCGAGGTTGTGCGGGTCGGTAATGCCATCGAGCACCAGCAACAGGGGCGGCTCCTGCAAGGAATCGAGCAGGTCATCGAGCGAGTGGGTTTGTGGTTTGGCATCTACCCGCGCCACCACCCCCTGGTGGTTGTGGTTGCCGCACAGGCGCGACAGGCGCAGGCCGTCGGCTTCGACCAGTTTCACACCTGCCTCTTGCGCCCGTTCAACGAACTGGCGCATGCGCGCATCGCGCCGTGTCGGGTCAAAGAATATTTCCTGCACCGATTGCGGCGCAGTTTTGAGGTGGACGCCCACGGCATGAAAGCCGAAGACGGTGCGGGTAGAGCCAGTTGCCATCCTGCGATTATCGCCGCAGGGCCATAATCTGCCATCTTTACCGCCTGAATTTTGTTGCTCGTACAAGCATGTGCCCTACTGACCTGTTTGCTTCTTCTGACCAGACCCCGCTATCGCCTGCCGAGCAAGAGCGCGCCTTGGCACTGCGCACCCAGTTGCAGCACCACGCGCATCTGTACTATGTGCTGGATGCGCCTGAAATTCCTGATGCCGAATACGACCGGCTGTTTGCCGAATTGCAGGCGCTGGAGACGGCACACCCTGCCCTGCGCACAGCCGATTCGCCCACGCAGCGCGTCATCGGCCAAGTGCTGGCAGGCTTTGTGCCAGTGCGTCATGCGGTGCCCATGTTGTCGATCAAGACCGAGACCGATTACGCCAGCAGCGGCGCTGTGGCGTTTGATGCGCGGGTGCGCAAGGAGTTGGGTTTGGGCGCAGATGCGCCGCCGGTGGAATACGCCGCCGAATTGAAGTTTGATGGCCTGGCGATCAACCTGCGTTACGAAAACGGTGTGCTGGTGCAAGCCACTACGCGCGGCGATGGCGAAACGGGCGAAGACGTGACGCAGAACGTGCGCACGGTGGGGCAGATTCCTCTGCGTTTGAAGCCATCTTCAAGGGATGAAGCCAGTCGCCTTGGAGCGTCCTCCCCCTCGCCCCGGCCCTCTCCCGCAGAGGGGAGAGGGAGCCATGCGGGCACAACGCCCCATAGCAATTCGCAGCCAGTATCACTCCCTCTCCCGCACGCGGGAGAGGGCCGGGGAGAGGGGGATAACGACATCCCCGCCATCGTCGAAATCCGCGGCGAAATCTATATGCGGCGCGATGATTTCGAAGCCTTGAACGAACGCCAGCGCATAAAAATAGCCCAAGGCCAGAGAAACGAAAAAACCTTTGTCAATCCGCGCAATGCAGCGGCGGGAGCCTTGCGCCAGCTGGATCCGGCCATTGCTGCACAGCGCCCTTTGCGTTTTTTTGCCTACGGCTGGGGCGAGGTGCAGGGCTGGGAGCAGATGCCTGCCACGCACAGCGGCGTGATGCAGGCCTTTGCCGATTGGGGCTTGCCGGTGTGCCCGCACCGCATCGTCACGTTGGGCGCGCAAGGCTTGATCGACTTTCACCAGCACGTTGCCACGCTGCGCGACAGCTTGCCGTTTGATATTGACGGTGTGGTCTACAAGGTCAACCGGCTCGATCTGCAGCGCCAACTGGGTTTTGTCAGCCGTGAGCCGCGTTGGGCGGTGGCGCACAAATACCCGGCGCAGGAGATGATGACCACGGTGCTGGCGATTGATGTGCAGGTGGGGCGCACCGGCAAGCTCACGCCTGTGGCCAAGCTCGCGCCGGTGTTCGTGGGCGGCGTGACGGTGACCAACGCCACGCTGCACAACGAAGACGAAGCCCGCCGCAAGGATGTGCGCGTGGGCGATACCGTGGTGGTGCGCCGGGCGGGTGATGTGATTCCCGAAGTGGTGTCGGTAGTGTCTGACCTTCGCCCCGAAGGCACGCAACCCTTTTCCATGCCCACCGTCTGTCCGGTCTGCGGCAGCGAGGCCGAGCGGCCTGAAGGCGAGGTAGATACGCGCTGTACTGCGGGCCTGTTCTGTGCTGCGCAGCGCAAGCAGGCCTTTTTGCATTTTGCCCAGCGCCGTGCGCTGGATATTGAAAACCTGGGTGAAAAACTGGTCGATCAACTGGTCGATGGCGGGCTGGTGCGCACCTTGCCCGATCTGTACCGCTTGCAGTTGCCGCAACTGGCTGTGCTGGATCGCATGGCCGAAAAATCGGCGCAGAACCTGCTTGACGGGCTGGAAAAAAGCAAATCCACGACGCTGGCGCGCTTCATCTACGGCCTGGGCATTCGCCACGTGGGCGAAACTACGGCCAAAGACCTGGCGCGGCATTTTGGCAGCCTGGATGCCATCATGGCGGCCGACGAGGTGGCGCTACTGCAAGTGAAAGACGTGGGGCCGGTGGTAGCGCACAGCATCCGCCACTTTTTTGACGAACCGCACAACCACGATGTGGTGCAGCAGTTGCGCGATGTGGGCGTGCATTGGAGCGAAACGGCGGGTGTTGCACAAGCTGCCACCCTGCCCTTGTCAGGCAAGACCTTTGTGCTAACCGGCACCCTGCCCACCTTGAGCCGCGAGACGGCCAAGGAGATGCTCGAAGCCGCTGGCGCCAAGGTCAGCGGCTCCGTCAGCAAGAAAACCAGCT
>JAUNUE010000210.1 GCA_030538335.1 Allobrachymonas sp.
CTTTGAGCGGCTCACATAACGAAAGCCCCCGGCTTTGCCGGGGGATGGTTACTTCTCGAAATGACTATATCTGCCCTTCGAAAACCAAAAAACGGGGTTTCAAACCAGCGTCATCAGGCTGGCATTGCCGCCTGCCGCCGCGGTATTGATGCTGATGGTTTTTTCGTTGACCAGCCGTACCGGGTCGTAGCAAGTTCCTGCCGCAATCTGGCTGCTGGACAGACCATACACGGGCAGCAAGGGGCCGCTGCGCCGGGCAGCGGCTGCTACCACGTTTTGCAGGATGTCGCTGTCGCCTTCAAACAGCACGGCGGCCAGTTCATGCGTTGCATGCTCAAGTGCCTGTTCGTTGGCTTCGTTGGTGGGTGCCGATTCGTGCCATTGCATGGCGCCGCGCACCGTGTGCGGCAACGACTCAAGCGTGGTGCGCAGCGTTTTGCCCAGCTCTGCATCGGTGATATGCCACACCACCGTGTTGCCGCCAGCCAGCGCCGCAGCCAGTTGCGCCAGCGCGCCTGTGGTGCTGGCGGGTTGGCACCACACCGCACCACGCGGCTGCAGCAAGTACTGGTTGCTTTCACCGGTGGGGCCGGGCATGACGGTGGCATCGCCAAGCAGGGGGGTGGCCTGCAGGGCGGTGAGCCATGGGCCTGCCAAGGCAGCATGCTGTTGCAGCAACCAACTGGCAAAGGCCTGCCATGCGGTGTTGCGGTGCGGGCGCTGGATGTCTTGTGCCGGGCTGCTGGCCGTGGTCTGCCCTTGCAGCAGGTTGAGGTTGAGTGGGCGTTGCGCCAACAGGCGCGACAGGTACAGCGGCCCGCCAGCTTTCGGCCCCGTGCCCGACAGGCCTTCGCCGCCAAACGGTTGCACGCCCACCACGGCGCCAATGGTGTTGCGGTTGACGTAGACGTTGCCCGCCTCAATGCCCTGGCTAAGCTGGGCCACGGTTTCGTCAATGCGTGTGTGGATGCCGAAGGTCAGGCCATAGCCCGTGCTGTTGATGGCCTGCAACTGCACCGGGAGTTGATCGCGTTTGTAGCGCAGCACGTGCAGCACGGGGCCGAAGACTTCACGCTGCAACTGGCCGATGTCGGCAATTTCGATCAGCGTGGGCGGCACGAAATGCCCTTGCGCAGCCTCTTCCGGCAAGGCCAGTTGAGTGATCAGGCAGCCTTCGCCGCGCATGCGTTCGATATGCGCCTCGATCGTGGCGCGCGCCTTGGTGTCGATCACCGGGCCTACGTCGGTGCGCAGGTGGTGCGGGTTGCCCATGCGCAGTTGCTGCATCGCGCCCTTGAGCATGTGCAGCATGGCGTTGGCCACATCGTCTTGCAGGCACAGCACGCGCAAGGCCGAGCAGCGCTGGCCGGCCGAGTCGAAAGCCGAAGCCAGCACGTCGCCCACCACCTGTTCGGGCAGGGCGGAAGAATCCACCACCATGGCGTTTTGGCCGCCTGTTTCGGCCACCAGCGGAATCGGCTGGCCGTGGCGGCTCAGGCGTTGCGCCAGCGTTTGCTGGATGGTGCGTGCCACCTCGGTGGAGCCGGTGAACAGCACGCCATCGGTGCGGGCATCAGCCACCAGCAGGTTGCCAATGGTGCGGCCGCTGCCCGGCACCAGTTGCACCGCGCCCGCAGGCACGCCCGCCTGGCGCAGCAGCAGCACGGCTTGCGCCGCAATCAGCGGGGTGGGTTCTGCAGGTTTGGCAATCACGGTGTTGCCTGCTGCCAGCGCAGCAGCGACTTGGCCGGTGAAAATCGCCAGCGGAAAATTCCACGGGCTGATGCACAGCACGGTGCCGAGCGGGCGGCAGTCGGGGTGCTGCAACTGCTGCTCGGCCTGCGCCGCGTAGTAGCGCAAAAAGTCCACCGCTTCGCGCACTTCTGAAATCGCATTGGGCAACGATTTGCCAGCCTCACGCACGATCAGGCCCATGAGCTGCGGCATCTGCGCTTCCATCAGGTCGGCGGCCTGGCGCAAGCAGGCGGCGCGCTCGCTGGCAGAGGTAGATTGCCACATGACCTGTGCGACCTGCGCATCGTGCAGGGCGGTTTGGGCTTCTTCTTCGGTGGCCTTGACCAGATGCCCCACAACGTCGCGCTGATCGGCCGGGTTGAGTACCGGTGCGATGCGCGCCGCAGGCCATGCGCTCCAAGGGGTTTCGTTCGCCAGCAGCGGCGCAGCGTGCCACTGGGTGGCGGCACTGTGCAGCAGGCCTGCCGACAGCGATGCCAGGCGTTGTTCGTTGGCCAGATCCAGCCCTTGCGCCGACAACCGCTCGTCGCCGAACAGGTGGCGCGGCAGCGGGATGCGCGGGTGCGGCGCACCCAAAGGTTGGCAGGTGCGCGTCTGCGCCACCGGGTCTTCGGCCAGCTCTTCCACCGGCACGGCCTCGTCGCCGATGCGGTTGACGAAGGAAGAGTTGGCGCCGTTTTCGAGCAGGCGGCGTACCAGATAGGCCAGCAGGGTTTCGTGCGTGCCCACCGGCGCGTAAATGCGGCAGGGGCGCTGGTATTTGCCCGCGGTGATTTCTTCGTACAGCGGCTCGCCCATGCCGTGCAGACACTGGAACTCGTACTGCCCGCGGCAGTAGTTGCTGCCCGCCAGATGGTAGATGCTGGCGGCCGTTTGCGCGTTGTGCGTGGCAAATTGCGGGTAGATCACATCGGGTACGGCCAGCAGTTTTCTCGCGCAGGCAAGGTAGGCCACATCGGTATGCACCTTGCGGGTGTAAACGGGGTAGTCTTCCATGCCGTCCACCTGCGCGCGCTTGATTTCGCTGTCCCAGTAAGCGCCTTTCACCAGCCGCACCATCAGGCGGTGGCGGCTGCGCCGCGCCAGGTCGATGAGGTAATCAATCACCCACGGGCAGCGCTTTTGGTAGGCCTGCACGACAAAACCAATGCCGTTCCAGCCTGCCAGCTCGGCGTCAAAGCACAGGGCTTCGAGCAGGTCAAGCGACAGTTCGAGCCGGTCGGCTTCTTCGGCGTCGATGTTCAGGCCGATGTCGTACTGGCGCGCGAGTAAAGCGAGCTTGCGCAAACGCGGCAACAACTCGTGCTGCACGCGGTCTTGCTGGGCGCGGCTGTAACGGGGGTGCAGCGCCGAGAGCTTGATCGAGATGCCCGGCCCTTCGTAAATGCCGCGCCGGTTGCTGGCTTTGCCAATGGCGTGAATGGCCTGCTCGTAGGCGGCAAGGTAGCGGTCGGCATCTTGCATGGTGGTGGCGGCCTCGCCCAGCATGTCGTAGCTGTAGCGAAAGCCCTGCGCCTCGTACTTGCGGCTGTTGGCCAGCGCCTGCGCAATGGTTTCGCCGGTAACGAACTGCTCGCCCATCAGCCGCATGGCCATATCCACGC
>JAUNUE010000211.1 GCA_030538335.1 Allobrachymonas sp.
AGGATCCAGCTCAAGACCTTGACCAACCGCCTGGCCAAGATGGACTTGGCGCTCGATGTGTCGGAGCAGGCGCTGGCGGAAATTGCCAAGGTCGGTTTCGATCCGGTGTTTGGTGCGCGGCCGCTCAAGCGTGCCATCCAGCAGCGGCTGGAGAACCCCTTGTCGAAGGCGCTGCTCGAAGGGCAGTTTCCGCCCAAGTCGGTCATCCGCGTTACGGTCGATCCGATCAAGGATCCGGGCGTGTTCCAGTTCAGCAGCGAAGCCGCGACAAGCTGATCGTCACTGGCGCGCAGTTCCCGGCAATTGCAAAAAAGTGTGTAGGGCCGGGAACTTTTCAGCGCCTGCGTGGCTCTATCAGGCATCATCAACTTTCAGGAGCATGAAGATGCGTTTTCCCGTCAAATCGACTGTATTGGCGATGAGCCTGGCCGCTGCGGCTGTCGTAGCCGTAGCACAGCCTGCCAACGCACCGGCCAATGCGCCATGCCAACCTGGCGCGGCCTGCGGCATGCAAGGGGGCAAGAGAGGCGTGCGGGGCGGCAAGCGCATGCAGGCTACGCCTGAGCAGCGCCAGGCCTTCATGGAGCAACGTAACGCCCAGCAGGCGCAAGTCTTGGGCATTACCGCCGCGCAACGTCCGCAATGGGATGCGCTGGTCAATGCGCGCAAGGCCATGTGGGCCGCACGCCCCACCGATGCCCAGGGCCAGCAACTGGCTGCCATGACGCCCGAGCAGCGCATGCAATGGCAAGCCCAGCGCATGGAGGCCCGTGCCCAGCAGATGCGCCAGATGGCCGGTCATGTACAGGCCTTGCGTGCCGTACTCACGCCCGAGCAGCGTGCCCGCTTTGACCAGTTGCACCAGCAGCGTGGCCAAATGGGTGGGCGCATGGGCGGTGGCCAGCGCGGCTGGGGTCAGGGTGCCGCACCTGCAGCACCTGCCGTCAAACCATAAGGCGCTTGTGCCCCAACGAAAAAAGCCGAAGCAATGCTTCGGCTTTTTTGCGGGCAAGGCCTTGCGGCCGCCAGTGCTGTGCAGATTCAGGAAAGGTGCTTGCCAACCAGACCTGCCATTTCAAACATCGTGACCTGCTTTTTACCGAACACCGCTGCCAGTTTGGTGTCGGCATTGATGTTGCGCCTGTTCTGCGCATCCTGCAAATTTTGGGCCTTGATGTAGTCCCACAGTTTCTTGATGACCTCTGTGCGGGGCAGCGGGGCGGTGCCCACCACGGCAGCGAGTTCGGCGCTGGGCGTCAGAGGTTTCATGAAGGCCGCATTCGGCTCACGCTTCTTGGGAGCCGGTTTGCTTGCTGCAGGTTTTTTGGCTGTGACCATGTATCAATTCCTTCAAGGGAAAGAGCAAAATCAGCAAAACATTTCTTTGTAAAAAATTGCTTGCTGGCCGGGTGCTATCCTAATGGAGAAAATCACCGTTGCGCAAGCGCTTCAAGGGTTTTTCTATACGGTAACTGTTACCAAATGGTAGTAAAAGTCAAATTTCTGACAGAAAAAATTAATAATTTCATTTTTTGCGCTTGAGCTTCCGCATGATTTCCTTTTGCGGAAGACATCACCGCCCAAATATTTTCATGTAGCCATGCAATCCCATCTGTTTTCAACCTGTGATTTTTGCGATGCGGCGCGCGACGCCCCTCCTGCCGGTTTTGCCGTGTTGCCAGCGGTATTCCACAACTTTGCCAGCGCAGCGCCGTTCTGCGGCACGGTGGTAACGGTGCAATGTTTTGAAGACAACACCAGCGTGCGTGCCCTGCTCGAAACGCCTGGCCAGGGCCGGGTGTTGGTGGTGGCCGGGGCGGGCTCCCGGCGCACGGCCTTGCTGGGCGGCAACCTCGGTCAGCTTGCCGCGCGCAATGGCTGGGCAGGTGTGGTGGTGGATGGCTGCGTGCGAGATGTGGCGGAGTTGGCTGGGCTGCCAGTGGGCATCCGTGCCTTGGCTGCCATGCCCATGCCGCCGATGAAGCGCCAACCGGGGCTGGTGGACGTGGCGGTGTACGTGCAGGGCGTGGCGGTGCAGCCGGGCGACTGGCTGTACGCCGATGCCGACGGCATGGTCGTCAGCCGCACGCCGCTGCACCAGCCGTAGTCAGCGCATGCGCGAAGGCACAGGCAAGGTAGCCAGCACCACGCCCAGCAAGGCCACACCCAAGGCCAGCCATTGCAGCGTACTCAAATATTCGCCCAGTACAAAAACGCCCGTGAGTGCCGTGCCGACCGGCAGGAATACCGTGAAGATGCCGGCCTGCGATGCAGGAACGGTGCGCAGCCCGGTCATCCACAGCCAGACCGACCACACGCTGGCTGCCAGCGAATAGAACAGCAGCAGCAGCCACATGGCCTTGGGCACGGCAGCAAAAGCGAAATCACGCGCCAGGTACAGGCCAAACGGCGTGGTCAGCGCAAAACCCCAGAGGTTGATCAGCGCGGTGATGCGTTTGGAGGAGAGTGCGCCTGTGAGTTTTTTGCCAATGATGGAATACACGGCCTCGCACAGCACAGCCGCAAACAGCGAGGCATGCCCGAGCCAGAAGCGCATGCTGTTGGTGCTGCCTGGCTGGCTTGAAGTCATCGCTGAAGGTCCGGCCAAGGCCAGCAGCAGCACGCCCAACACTGCGCAGGCGACCGACAGGCCGATGCGCACACCGATACGTTCGCCCAGCAATAGCCAACCCATCACGGCCACCACGGCAGGAATGGCCGCCATGATCACACTGGCCGAAGCGGCGCTGGTCATTTGCACGCCGGTGATCATGAACAGCGTGAACAGGAAGTTGCCAAAAAACGACTCGGCAAACAGCAACCAGCGCGTGCGCGCGTCAAGCGGTGCTTCGTCTGCTGGTTTTTTCAGCCACCCGGCCATGGCGAGAACGCCGATACCAAAGCGCAGCCAGGCCAGTAGCAGCACCGGCAAGGCGTGTGACAAAGGGCGCGTCAAGGCCACATAGCTGCCCACCAGCGTCATGCTGGCGCCCAGGCACACATAGGCCCAGGGTCTGGAAACTCGAAATTCAGTCACGGTTGCGGAAATTTGTATTGCTGCGCTGCAACACAAGGACGCTGGAATTTCAATATCATACGGCTGCCAAGGCCGGGTGTACAACCGGATTGTGCGGTTGCGTTTGCCCGGTTTTCAGGCAGCCTGAAACAAGGCTGCCTGAAAACAATAAAAACACCCAAATAAGCCTTGACATTCCGGCCAAAAAGCCCATATAGCCTGCAACCCAAAATCAATTGTGCAACACCAACACAAGGAAATCATGATGCGATTTGAAAAATTAACCGCCAAATTCCAGCAAGCGCTGCAAGAAGGCCAAAGCCGGGCCTTGGCGCAAG
>JAUNUE010000212.1 GCA_030538335.1 Allobrachymonas sp.
CAGTGTCTTGCTGACTTTGGAGACGCCTGGCACAGAGGATGTTGCCGGCGCGGCAGTGGCCCCCTCTCCCGCCGGGGCGGGAGAGGGCGGGGGTGAGGGGGCGCATGCCACACATTGGCCAGTATCACAATCAACGCCTGCTGCAGGCTACGATGGTCTCACCGATATCGATTGCGATGTGGCCGTGCTCGGTGGCGGCCCCGGAGGTTATTCAGCCGCCTTCCGCGCCGCCGATCTGGGTTTGAAGGTGGTATTGATCGAGCGTTACGCCACGCTGGGCGGTGTATGCCTCAACGTCGGCTGCATCCCGTCCAAAGCTCTGCTGCATGTGGCGGCAGTGATGGATGAAGTGAGCCATCTCGCTGCGCTTGGCATTGATTTCGGCAGTGCGCCTAAAGTAGACATCGACAAGCTGCGTACCCACAAAGAAAAAGTCATAGCCAAACTCACAGGTGGTTTGGCCCAAATGGCCAGGATGCGCAAGGTTACTGTCGTGCGCGGCTATGGCTCATTCGTCGGTTCCCACCATATTGAGGTCGAAGAGACCAGCGGCACGGGGCAGGAAAAAACTGGCAAAAAACAGGTGGTGCAGTTCAAGCACGCCATCATCGCCGCAGGCTCGCAGGCGGTGCGCTTGCCTTTCATGCCCGACGATCCTCGTGTCGTAGATTCCACCGGCGCGCTGGCGCTGAAAAGTGTTCCAAAGAAAATGCTCATCATCGGTGGCGGCATCATCGGGCTGGAAATGGGCACGGTGTATTCCACACTCGGCGCGCGACTGGATGTGGTCGAAATGCTCGATGGCCTGATGCAAGGCGCTGACCGCGATCTGGTCAAGGTGTGGCAAAAGCTGAACGCGCCGCGCTTTGACCACATCATGCTCCAGACCAAAACTGTGGCAGCCAGCGCCACTGATGCGGGTATTGAAGTTACTTTCGAAGGCGAAAACGCCCCCGCGCCACAAACCTACGATCTGGTGCTGCAAGCCGTAGGCCGCAGCCCCAATGGACAAAAAATCGGTGCCGACAAGGCAGGCGTGGTCGTTACCGACCGTGGTTTCATCCACGTCGATGTGCAAATGCGCACCAACGTACCGCATATCTTTGCCATTGGCGATATCGTGGGCCAGCCCATGCTGGCGCACAAGGCGGCGCACGAGGCGCATGTGGCGGCCGAAGTCATTGCGGGTGAATGCAAGGGCGATGAGAAGCTGGCGCGCACGGCCTTCAACGCCCGCGTAATACCCAGCGTGGCCTACACCGACCCTGAAGTCGCCTGGGTCGGCCTGACCGAAGACCAGGCCAGAGCGCAAGGCATCGGCGTGAAAAAGGGCCTGTTCCCCTGGGCGGCTTCAGGCCGCGCCATTGCCAACAGCCGCGACGAAGGCTTTACCAAGCTGCTGTTTGATGAAGCCAATGGCCGCATCCTGGGCGGCGGTATCGTTGGCACGCACGCGGGCGACATGATCGGCGAAGTGGCGCTCGCCATCGAAATGGGTGCCGACATGGTCGATATCGGCAAAACCATTCACCCGCATCCCACGCTGGGCGAAAGCATAGCCATGGCGGCAGAAGTGGCGCAGGGCAGTTGTACCGATTTGCCGCCGCAACGCCGTTCAGGATGACCGGAAGCGGGATTGAGGCAGGTGGCTGGATTGAATACAGAAACAGATACCGGAACGCAGAGGACGCAGAGATTTCGCAGAGGACGCAGAGGTTTTTTGAGTGTATTTCTGTAAGCTGGAACCGCCGAAGGCGATTCCGGCGCATGCGTTTCCCCGCAAGGGGTGAGGGAAGAAATGCCTTCAGCAATGCCCCTACTGGCATTCTGCATCTGTAATTTCCTGCGTCTTTTGCGAAATCTCTGCGCCCTCTGCGTTCTGGCTCCCGTATTCAGGCTTGCCTATGGATGCTGCCCTTGCAGCAGGCAGATCAGCTGCGGGTCAACAGCTTGTAAATCACCAGCAGCACCATTGAGCCGACCACCGACGCCACAAACCCCGGGACTTGGCCCAGTTTGTACCAGCCCATGCTGTGCCCGGCAAAACCGGCCAGCATCGACCCGGCAACGCCGAGTACGGTAGTCATGATCCACCCCATGGTGTCGCGACCCGGTTTCAGGGCGCGGGCGACAAGGCCTACGGCGAAGCCAATGAGGATGGTGTAGAGAATGTTCATGTTCAGTTCCCGGTTGAATTTTTTGGCAGGTGACACGTCTTGTCGAAAGGTGCCATCTTTACATATTTGTGCAGAGGCCTTTTCGGGCAAAAAAAACTGGTGGTGCCGAAACACCACCAGCCATGCTGCTTGTAAGAGAGAGAAAGCTTGATGAAAAAAGAACCGCAAGGTTCTTGGGGTCAAGTTTAGGCAGACCTGAATAACCTTGCAAAAAGTCAGTTTTTTGTCAAGCATGCTGCGCGCATGTACCGTCTCAAGCGAACAAGGGTAATTCCCCACCTGCTGCGTCAGCGTCTCGCAAGTGACACAGCCGAATAATTTACGCAATATTTACGCAAAAGACCACGAGAGGCGCCCCCATGCAAAGCTATGCCGATTTTCATCAGCAATCATTGGCCGATCCTGAAACCTTCTGGGCCGAACAGGCCAAGCGGATTGACTGGCACACTCCCCCCACCCAGATCTGTGATTACAGTAACCCGCCGTTCGTGAAATGGTTTGTGGGCGGCACCACCAACCTGTGTCACAACGCGGTAGACCGCCACGCCGCCAAGCGCCCCAATGATGCGGCGTTGATTGCCGTTTCGACCGAAACCAATACCGAAAAAACCTACACCTTCGCCGAGCTGCAGCGCGAGGTGGAACGCATGGCCGCGGTGTTGCAAAGCTTTGGCGTGCAGCAGGGCGACCGGGTGCTGATTTACATGCCGATGGTGGCCGAGGCCGCTTTTGCCATGCTGGCCTGCACGCGCATTGGCGCCATCCATTCGGTGGTGTTTGGTGGCTTCGCTTCGGGCTCGCTGGCCACGCGCATTGAAGACGCTTCGCCCAAAGTCATCGTCAGTGCCGATGGTGGCTCGCGCGGCGGCAAGTCCATTCCCTACAAGCCTTTGCTGGATGAGGCCATCAAGCTCTCCAGCCACAAGCCCGAGGCGGTGTTGCTGGTGGACCGTGGCCTGTCGCCCATGAACCTGGTCGAAGGGCGCGACCATCTGTGGGCGCAGTTGCGCGAAAAATTCATTGATGCCCAAGTGCCCTGTGTGTGGCTGGAGTCTTCCACGCCCAGCTATACGCTCTACACCAGTGGCACCACCGGCAAGCCCAAGGGCGTGCAGCGCGATACAGGCGGCTATGC
>JAUNUE010000213.1 GCA_030538335.1 Allobrachymonas sp.
GCGGCGGCTGCGCCCGTATTGCTCAGCAACAGCGTGTCGGCATCGGGTGTCTGCTCGTACACCGTTACGCCCATGTCGCTGAGCATGGATACCACCACTTCCAGCGTTTCTGCATCAACCAGCTTGTCGGGCAGGTGGTCGGAAATTTCGGCATTGGTGAGGTAGCCGCGCGTCTTGCCGAGCTTGATCAGCTCTTTCAGGCGCTGGCGGCGGGTGCTGACTTCTTCTTCAGACAGCACGGCTTCGTCCAGGCCAAACTCCTTCATCAAGGCGCGTTCTTTCGCCTTGGAAATTTTCATGCGCAGGGGTTTGACTTTTTCAACCGTCGCTTCCTCGGCCACCTCTTCGGGCTGCTCCTCTTCAAATTCTGCTTCAATGTCCGACAAATCCTCGTCGTCGTCGAGCATCTTCTTGCCTTTGGCCACCGTCTTGCTGGCGGGGGCCTTGGTTGCAGGCGCACGCCGTTTGGCGGGTGCCTTGGGGGCCGCGGTGGCAGGTTTTGCTGCTGTTGCCGCTTTGGCAGTCGTTTTACGCACAGGTTTTGTCGCCTGTACTTTTTCTTCTTCTGCCGTTGCAGCCGCCGTCTGTCGGGCGGTGCTTCTGGCGGGTGCTTTGGTTTTCGCAGCGGCCGCTGTGGGCTTATTGGTCGTGGTACTTCTGGATGATGTCATGGTGGTAGTTGAAGCAGAAACGCGCGCCGCTTTTGTGGCGGTCTTGGTGGTAGAAGTGGGATTGGCCGTAGTTCTGGCTGCCGTAGTCTTGGGCGCTGTTGAGCGTGCCGTGCTTGCTGCCGGTTTTGTGGCGGCGGCCTTGGCTGCCGATGCGGTACTTCTGGATGCAGCAGGCGTTTTTTTCACAGCCGCTGCGGCAGGGCGGGCGGTTTTTGCCGCAACCGCTTTTGTGGCAGCAGGCCTGGCTGGTGCAGCACGTTGGGCTGGTGCAGGTTTTGCTGCCGGTTTGGCGGCAGTGGTTTTGGTCTCTTTGGCAGACTTGGTAGCCATGGCAAAAGCTCCTCAACAAACAAGGCCCATGCATACACGGGCAAGATTTACAAAAATGTCTAACATGAAGAATTTCGGGGCAAGCTCCGCAGAGGGAGGCGAACTCTCAACCTAAATGGATGCAAGGCACGACAAGTCAAGGGCAACAGAACCACAACGGGCAGGGCATCCGCAAGAAAAGGAAAGAAGGGTTGGAGTCGAAGTGCAGTCAAGCAGCCCGCCATGCCAGAGACACGCCCAGACCGCCAGAAGAACAAGTGTCATGGGAAACAGGCATGGGGAAATCCTTGCAAAACCGGTGGGGGGACCCCCTGCCACCCTGTGCCGCCGGGCCGCCAGAACGACGTTTTACCTTAGCTTGACACGTTGTTACATGGATTATACCCATAATCCTGCCCGGTCGTCCACAATTTCGGGGTGCAAGCTGCGCCACACGGTGGGCCGCAATGCCACAATGCATCTGTTCGCGCACACCCGCGCCCTTGCCCCATCCTGTTTTCCTGTTTTGCCCATGCACCACGCTCCCCTGCTTATTGACGTTGCCGGAACCCCCCTCACGGCAGATGACCGCCGCCGCCTGCGGCATCCGCTCGTGGGGGGCGTGATCTACTTTGGCCGCAACTGGCACAACCGGGAGCAGATTACCGCCTTGAGCGCCGCCATCAAGGCCGTGCGCAAAGACCTGCTGATTCTGGTCGACCACGAAGGGGGCCGGGTGCAACGGTTCCGCACCGACGGTTTTACCCACCTGCCGCCCATGCGCCGCCTGGGCCAGCACTGGCGCAAGCCCGACACCAAAGACAAAACCGGCCACCACGCCATGCAGGCCCAGCAGGCAGCCACGGCCTGCGGCTATGTGCTGGCCGCCGAACTGCGCGCCTGCGGTGTGGACATGAGCTTTGCACCCGTGCTGGATCTGGACTACGGCAACAGCAGCGTGATTGGCGACCGGGCATTCGACGCCGATACGCGCGTCGTCACCATGCTGGCGCAGCGTCTCATCCACGGCATGTTGCAGGCCGGCATGGCGCATTGCGGCAAGCATTTTCCGGGGCATGGCCATGTGCGCGCCGACTCGCATACCCATATCCCCGTGGATACGCGCAGCCTGCGCACTATTCTCGATAACGATGCCCTGCCCTACGCCTGGCTCAACCAGACGCTCGCCGCCGTCATGCCCGCGCATGTGATCTACCAAAAAACCGACACCCGTCCCGCCGGTTTCAGCCCGCGCTGGTTGCAGGACATCTTGCGCGGTGAATTGGGTTTTGGCGGTGCCATCATCAGCGACGACCTGAGCATGCAGGGCGCGCGCCAGTTGCACGGCCAACCGCTGACCTTGTGCGAAGGCGTATTGGCTGCGCTGGATGCGGGCTGCGACCTGGCACTGGTGTGCAACCAGAGTGTGGTGGAGGGCGGCAAGGTGCTGGATGATTTGCTCGACGGCATGAGCGAGGCCGCCGTCAAAGGCCGGTGGCAGGCCAGTGATGCCAGCGAGCAACGCCGCCGCACCTTGCTGCCTACGGCTCCTGCGCTGCCCTGGGATGATCTGATGCGGTCAGCGAAATACGTGCAGGCGCTGGAACGGTTGACGGCACTCTGAAATTGCCCGGAGGCTGCCGTCAAAAATCAGCGCAGGTTGCTCAAGGCTTCCTGCCGGGCGTGATGCGATTGATCGCCGCATTGATCTCGGCAATGGAGCGCTCAATCTCGTCGTCGTTGAGCTCTTCGCCCTCTTCCTTGTCCCAGTACGACTGGATGGTGGAGGCGAACACACCGTCGAGGATGCTGTCGGTGACCACTTCAGGGCCGTCCTTCACGCTGGGCATGTCCCACGACATGGCAATCACCGTGGTGTTGTCGCAGTTCGGGCCGCCGCGGCGCAGCGCTTCGTCCACCATTTGCGGCAACTCTTCGGCCAGCGGACGCTGCAAATCGCCCACATGGCGCACGATTTCTTCGTCTTCGAGGTTGCCCCACAGGCCGTCGGAACAGAGCAAGATCCGGTCTTTCTGCTTGAGCACCATGGGCAGCGACACGTCAAAAATCGGCCTGCTGGGTGAACCCAGGCAGGTGAACAGCACGTTGCGGTTGATGCCTTCCATCTTGCTGGTGTTGAAGTGCTCGCCCTGCTCCAGGTAGCTGTGGTCGCGCGTGCGCAGCAGCAACTTGCCGTCACGCACCACGTACAGGCGCGAGTCACCGCAGTGCACCCATACGGCATGCCCGTTTTGCACCAGCACCGCTACCAATGTGGTGCGCGGCGTGTCGGGCAAACCCCTGTC